>WQWV01000010.1 GCA_009785175.1 Alphaproteobacteria bacterium | reverse complement strand
TACGGCGCTTCGCCCCTGCAGTCGGTTGTGGCTTGATTCGGACTATACTCATATCAATTATCCATGTGTTTCAACGCCACGCGCATATACTGCCAGCCGGTGATTACCGTCAAAAACGCGGCGATGGCAAGCAAAAATACGCCCGAAGCATAAATATTATAAAGCACAGTATCCTGTGCTACGTTATGATAAATCGGCGAGGCACGGCCGAAGATCAGGAAACCTATGGCAATCAACTGCGTCGCAGTCTTGTATTTCGCCAGTGTGGAAACAGGAACCTTGACCGACACCCCGCCCAAATATTCCCGAAGGCCCGAGACGAAAATCTCGCGGCTTATGATAACGGCGGCAAGGAAGGTTTCAAGAGGCGTCGCGAACTTAGTTTGCGCCATTGCAATAAGAACCGCGCCAACAAGCAGCTTGTCCGCAATAGGGTCAAGAAAGCGCCCTATTTCGGACGTGATCTTCATCTTGCGGCTAAGATAGCCGTCAAAATAATCCGTAATCGCAGCCAAGAAGAACAACGCGCCGGCCACGATCCGCGAATAGAACTCGTCAGCACTATACAACGCGATGCAAACCGCAGGGATTATCGCTATCCTTGCATAAGTAAGCAGGTTCGGGATCGCAAGCGCAATATTCTGTTTTGCGCTTTTCGCCGCGGCGGGGATCTTTTTCATTTTGGATTGTTTCGAGGGCATTTTTTTCTCCTTTGAACATAATAGCGCCGGGGGCGGGAAAAGGCAAGTTGAAATATGCATTGACGAAGACGCGGTTTTCGACTACGTTAGGCGCAAATGAAAAAGAAAAACGTCCTATTAGACTTCATCGTCGCCGCGATTTTGGTGGCCGGGATATGGTATGCCCACGTCAAGTCGAAGCAGGCGGCGATTTTCGAACACAACTATCACCGCATGGTATATATAATGGAAGTAGAGGTTCCGCCTATACACCACGAGGTATGCTGGCGCGATATGAGCCGGCATGTGCAAGGCGGAATCCTTAGCCCCGAGGCCGCCAGCGACTGGTATAACAGATGTCGCGCAAAAAGAAGGGACGAGTTTGTAGTCGAGGCGGCGACGCATCTTCTTGAACTTAAAAGAATGAACGCAAGGGCAAGATAAGCGGTTGCTTTTTCCACATTATACTATATACTAACCCGTCATGAGGGGAATTAAGCTTACAACGGAAGAACTTGATCTTATCGCGCGGGGAATGGACAACGACCCGTTCGGCTCGCTCGGCCTGCACAAGGACGAGAAGAAAAAGGTAGCCATCGTGCGCGCTTTCAAACCATACGCAAAATCCGTTGCCGTCGTCATCGGCGACAAGGAATTCCCGATGAAGAAGCTCCATGCCTGGGGCGTGTTCGAGGCCGCCGTGCCGATGGCCACCGGCAAAATGGACTATATGCTTAACGTCGACGGCGTGATTTTGCGCGACGAGTATTCGTTCGACCCGACAATCGGCGAGCTTGACTCGCACCTGATGCTTGAGGGAAAACATTATCGGCTGCAAGACAAGCTCGGCGCGCATTTGATAGAGCATCAGGGAGTGCCCGGCGTAGCATTCGCCGTGTGGGCCCCGAACGCATACCGCGTTTCCGTCATCGGAGAATTCAACAAGTGGGACGGGCGCGCGAACGTCATGCGCCGCCACCCGGTCGGCGGGCTTTGGGACATTTTTATACCCTTGCTTGGCGCGGGCGCGTTGTATCGTTTCGAAGTGCTTGACCGCGAGGGAAAACTACTGCCGCTTAGATCAGACCCGTTCGCGCGGCATGGCGAAGTGCGTCCAGCCAACGCCTCGAGGGTTTGGAAAAGCCAATATGAAATGCAAAACAAAATGCTCGACGCGCGGCATTCGATCAACGAGCCGATTTCGATCTATGAGGTTCACCTTGGCAGCTTCAAACGCAGGGATGGAATTCATTTCCTGAACTGGGACGAGCTTGCGGTCGACGTTGTGGATTACGTGCACGACATGGGATTCACGCACATCGAGCTTATGCCGATCACAGAACACCCGCTTGACGAATCGTGGGGGTATCAACCAACGGGAATGTTCGCGCCGACCTCGCGCTTCGGCGATCCCGACGGGTTGAAGCGTTTCGTTGACGCCGCGCATGCCAAGGGGCTTAAGGTCATCGTAGATTGGGTGCCAGCGCATTTTCCCCGAAACGATTTCGCGCTTGCCAGGTTTGATGGCAAACCCATTTACGAATACGAGGACAGCCGCAAGGGCGAGCACCAGGACTGGGGCACCTTGATTTACGATTACGGCCGAAACGAAGTCGTGAACTTCCTTATCAGCTCGGCTAAATTCTTTATCGAGGAATACGGGATCGACGGCCTGCGTTTCGATGCGGTCGCCTCAATGCTTTATTTGGATTATTCGCGTCAGCCGGGACAGTGGGTGCCGAACGTTTTCGGCGGAAACGGCAATTTGGAAGCAATAAACTTTTTGCGAAACATTAACACCGTCTTATACCGCGAACATCCGCACATCGCTACGTTCGCCGAGGAGTCCACAGGATGGGGCGGCGTGAGTGCGCCTGCGAGTTCCGGCGGCCTTGGCTTCGGATTCAAGTGGAACATGGGCTGGATGAACGACACGCTTGAGTATATGAAAAAAGATCCCGTGCATCGCAAATACGAACACCATAAACTCGTCCACACCGCCAGCTATGCGTTTTACGAAAATTTCGTGCTGCCGCTATCGCACGACGAAGTAGTCCACGGAAAGGGATCTCTGCTTGGAAAAATGCCGGGCGATCGGTGGCAAAAATTCGCAAACCTGCGCGCGCTTTATGCCTATATGTGGGCGTTTCCGGGAAGGAAATTGTTGTTCATGGGTGGCGAGTTTGCGCAAGAGCGCGAGTGGAGTGCGACGCAATCGCTCGACTGGCACCTGCTTGCCGATCCAATGCATCGCCAGGTGCAATCGCTTGTGCGCGACCTGAACAATCTTTATAGGAACGTGCCGGCGTTGCATAGGCGCTGTTCCGAAGGCGCGGGGTTCAGATGGATCAATTTCCAGGACGCGGACAACTCGATTTTGTCCTTCGTGCGCCAAGATTCATCGGCAAATGACGCCGTTATGGTCGTATCGAACTTCACGCCCATAGTGCGCGAGGGATATCGAATCGGCGTGCCGGCGGCGGGCGTTTACGAGGTGCTTCTCAACACGGATGATTTCAAATACGGCGGGAGCGGTGCCGGCAACTGGGCTCCGGTCGAATCCGCGCGCGTGCCATGCGGGGATTTCGAACACTCGATCGTGATCACCGTGCCGCCGCTTGCGGTCGTGTATTTTAAGAAGAAGGTTTAGGGTTTATTTAACCGCGACCGCCTGTTCTCAACTTGGATAGCAACGCCTTTTTCTCCCGTTTGTATTTTGCGGAAATTTTCTTGACCATTTTTTTGTTGGCAAAAGCCCAAGCTTCACTACCATTATAAATCCATTTGATGTTAATAGCTGGCTCTTTTTCGTCTTTCGGAGCAATATACACGCCGCTTGTCCATATCGACAAGGATTCTTCTTTGCCAAAATTTATTTTATAACCCACGGGATTGCCGGCAAGTTCCTCTAGCTTCGAACGCTTGATCAAGCCCTCTATTGCCTTTAACACTTTACGCTTATCCATACCATTTTTGATGGTTTCAAGCAGGTTTGCGACCGTGCGCCCCGCGGACCTTCGATTTTTATGATCACGGATTATATTTAACGCTTCGTCGAAAATTCCCATGGTTTTATCCTTTCTTAGTTGGCAATCCAAGTTTACCCCCCCCCGTGGTTTGTCAAGTGCTAAACGAAGCCAATACCGCCAGCGGGCGGAAGCGCAGTATTGCGCACACCCATGCGTGGGGTGGCGGTTGTGAGCGCAGCTCTTTGAGCTGGAAAGCTTCTATATACTTCACTGGATTACCCGGTCAAGCCGGGTAATGACGAGAGAGGGGACTGGATTACCCGGTCGAGCCGGGTAATGACGAGAGAGGGGACTGGATTACCCCGGTCAAGCCGGGTAATGACGAGAGAGGAGGCGCCGGGTGATGACGAGTTGCGAATTTTATCCGCGGCGCGCGCCTATTGCTTCCTAAATCACCTTGCTGTATAATGGTGTGGCAAACATTCACGGAGGCACAATGAAAAAACTTCTATCAATCGCACTTGTCGTATCGGCCTGCGCGTCGATCAGGCATTCGGATTTGACGACGAACAACGATCCCATATCGCCCTTGCTGACCCCTATGGAGGTTCGCGTTGATCAAAGCAACCTCGAGAACGTATATTCGCGCGGAACGATGTCGACCACCTCGAACCGCGTCGGCGTCGGAACTTCGTTCGGAAACCTTGTCGGATCCAACAACAACTTCTTAAGGAATATGAACGTGGGCGGAAGCACCGGCACCGCGCACACTACTTTTAGGGCCGACCCCAGGATCAACGACATAACATCGATGGTCGAGAGAGAGTTCCAGGAAAACATAATGAAGGGGTCCGGCATCACGCGCGGCCAAATTTCGTTCAGGATCGGATATTCGAAAGAGGACAGCTCGATCATACTTCCGATCGCGTCCGTGCTGACGCTTGGCGTATTGAACTTCTTCGGAATGCCGTTCAACTATGCGAGCGAGGAAACCGAGATCGTAGTCGAAATCCGCGACAATGCCGGCACCGTGATCCGCCGCTATCGCGAAGCCATGTCAAGCACAAGCTATGTCGCGATGTGGTGGGGATTCTCGAGCTCGGATGCGGCACGCCGCACATCAAACCACAACGTGCGCGACGCTTTGCAAAAGATACGCCGCAGGATCGACGCAGAGGCCGCCGATATAAACAAGGCTTTGGCGCGGTAGTTCCAGTTATCGAAAATCCCCTGCTTCGGCGGGGGATTTTTTTGTGCGAAGGAAACCGTTCCTAGTGCAAAATCATGCGCCGCCTGCTATCGTGCGGGTATGGGGAATATTTTAAGGCATCTTTATATAACCGGAAAAAACTTCACGCTTGATGCGCTTGACGCGCGGGTGATAGGGGCGATACACAAGCTACGAACCGAGGGACGGTTCGAAAAATTCGATACCGAGATTTCGGAAATTTTGAAGCTCGCAGAGGCGCACCTCGACAACGAAGAATTCAACGAGATGCTGCACTCGATGCTTTCGAAAATACTTGTCGCGGCGAGTGGCGAACATCGTGCGCGCATGATCAAGCTGTTCGAGCGTATGCGCGGCATGCGGAAAATTCGCTTTCCGCTTAAGGTGCTTTTCGACGCGCGGGCGAAGGTCGTGGCGCTTAACATAATAAAGGAAATCGCGGACGATCCGTGTTTCGACATGACGCTTTACGATGTCGATTCGAAGGATTTCCACCCGGCGCTTTACGACATATATATCGCCGAGCGCGGGGCGACGCAGGGATTCGATTTCTATGCGCCGAAACTTCTGATCGACGATATAAACGCAAGCGGCAAGCATGTGTCCGACGCTATCATCGATGCGATTTTCGAGGAGTTTTAGGTTTTAATATTCTTTCGGCGGAACACAAGTGATTTCATGAATCGCCTCGGGCGTTATATTTGAAAATTCCACGAACACTTTGTCATCGAAATAGCCCGTGATTTCGAGCGTGCGTATCTCGGCGCCATCGCCCGCCGCCTCTATGCGCTTAATTAACCAAGGGTTGTCCTCGGGCGTGCGGGACATGTGAACGCGCCATGCGTCGCCTTCGTGCACGCGGGTGATTTCGAAGTAATCCTCGAGGACATCGAAATCGTCCGAGAGCAGAGCCTTGAAAACAAGCGATAGGCGCTCGAGCATACGGCTACGCTTTGTCGGCGTCGGGCCGGTGCCGTAATCCTGGCACATCTCGGTTTTCGTTTTCACATAAACTACGCGCGCGGGACGCTCGACCCTCCAGAATATCCGACCATCGTCTATCGCCGTGAAACTCCCCATCGAGCGCGTGTTGTCAAGGAGCTCGTTCATCGACCTGTCCGCCAAAAATTTTCCGGAAACCGCAGGCGCCTTCATCGACGAGGACGCAGACGCGTCAAACCCCGCGAATAAAAACGCTATGCAAAAGATTGCTTTTATCATGATTTTATTATACAATAATTCAGGAACAATGGTAGCTAAAATATTGCCTTTGGTATTTTTTCTTGGCCTTGGCGCATGCGCCGGCAGGGACTCTGCACCGCGCGTGATAAACATGGACACCGAGCGGATATGCCCCGTATCGGGCGTATGCGTCGACATGCCAGACCTTGCCGAGGCCATACCCGCAACTCCGCGCGAAGCAATATTTTACTTCGAGGGACGCATTGACGACAGGGAATTTTCCGGGCGAGCGAACGTGATGACGAACGCGAACGAACTGCGATTGATCGCATTCAACGAGGACGGACGCAGAATCTTTTCCGCCTCGATACTTCGGGACGGGCGCGTCAAATACGCCCTTGCCGACAGAAATTTCGAAGTGCCGCCGCAGCAGATCGCGTTCGACATGTGGCTTGCATTCGCACGCAATCCCGAAATATCTTGGCCGTATAAAATACGGTCGTTGCGCGGGCGCAGAAGCCTTGCGCTTGACGACAAGGTCGTATACACCGTGCGCCACGGCGACGACATGTTAGGAGCAGAGATCGAGCTTAGGAACATCGTCGACGAATATAAAATCACTTTGCGGCCAGCGGGATCGGCGCGATGAAAATACGTGTGGCTAAGATCGCAGACTTGGGCGCAGAGGTAAAACTTTTCGACGATGAGAAGGCTCGATTGGAATCCTTCGGTTCGGCAAAACGTCGGCGCGAATTTTTGGCGGGGCGCGCGCTTCTGCGATCGATTTCGAGTGAACATTTTCCGGTGGGCGGGGACGGAGAATCCCTACGCTCGGCGGGCGGACTATACGCCTCGATCTCGCATGGCGGAGAGTATGTGGCGTGCGCGGTTGCGGCTTATCCCGTCGGCATAGACATCGAGGAGATGAAGGCGCGGCGCGACTATGCGGGCGCTTTGAAGAAAGCCGGAGTGGTTGCGAGGGCCGACATCTCGCGCGAGGAATTTTATAAATTATGGACGCAATTCGAGGCGGGATACAAATTCGCGCATGTGTCGAGCGCGAAACCTTTTTTACAAAGCAGAGAGTGGAGGGGATACATGATTTCGCTTGCCTCGGCCAACAAAGAAAAACTGGAGATTGAAAAATGAGAATCAAAAAGAAATCGCACGAAACTTTCAAACGCGAGGACGCGCATGGCGGGGCCGGAGGGCGCAAGCTCCTACTTGGCGACCGAGAGATCGCGAACATACAGGGCATGACGCACGGATTCCTTCCGGGGGGGGGGAAGTTCGCGCTGCATTCGCACGAAGGAATGAACGAGGCGATGTATGTCCTTAAGGGCCACGGCGTAGTTCGCGACGAAGACGGAGAATATCCCTATGCGCCCGGAGATTTATTCGTGTTTGAGAAAAATATTTTGCATGAAATAGAAAACTCTTCGTCCGAAGAGCATGAATATATTTTCGTGCGAATCTACGAGTAGGTTATTTTATTCGCGCCATTTCGAATCGACGGCGACCTTAAGCTCCAGGTGGATTTTTTTGCCGGTGGCGGATTCCATCGATGCGCGCGCTTTGCTTCCTATCGTCTTTAACTTCTCACCCTTGGCGCCGATTATAATCTGTTTGTGCGCGGGCTTAGTTGTGTATATGGTTTGCGACACGACAAGCAGATTGCCCTTGGTTTCGATTTCGTCTGTGTCCACCGAAATCATATACGGCAACTCTTTGTGCAAATAGCCATACACCTGCTCGCGCGTAAGTTCGGCGAGGTGCGTAGAGAGGTCAAGGTCGGTCGCTTCGTTTTTTTTGAAAACCCAAGGCGAGGTCGGGAGTTTCGTTTGCGCCCAATTCAACATCTGCTCGACGCCATTGTTTTTAAGCGCGGAAATCATAAAGACCTCCTCGAAAATGCCGGCGTCGAAAATCTTCCCGGCGAGTTCGAGCAACTTTATTTTATGCACCAAATCGACTTTGTTTAGCGCCACCGAGATAGGCTTATCAAGCGTCTTTAATTTTTCGACTATGCGGTCGAACGTTGGCGTGAGGCCTTTGCTCGCATCGATCAAAAACACAATCGCGTCGGCGGAATCCATCGCCGTCCACGCTTCGGAAACCATGCGGCGGTCGAACGAATTCTTCGCCTCGAACACGCCGGGAGTGTCGATGAAAATAAGCTGGGACTTTCCGATATTCTTGACCGCGCGGATATTGAACCGCGTCGTCTGAACCTTGTGCGAAACGATCGCGGCATGCCGGCCGGCCACAGTATTAAGCAGCGTAGATTTGCCCGCGTTCGTCGCGCCCAAAATCGCAATATAGCCGCACTTCATATTCGCTCCTTGATTACTTTTCCTTTTTATTATATCATATTTATGTGATGAAAAAAGTTTTATTTTTGGCGCTTGTATTCCCGTTGTTCGCCGTCGCGCAGAAGAAGGCCGACCTTGACAAGATAAACCGCGAGATAACCGCGCAGAGAAAAAATGCGGCCGAGATTTCGCGGCAGGCAGATCGCGCGCGCGCCGAGGTAAACGCGACGCAAAAAAAACTTGTCGAGAACGCGCGGCGCCTATCCTCTATCGAAGCGGACATAGCAAAGAACGACCGCGAACTCGCTATGTTGACCGCGCGTAGAAAAACGCTCGAGTCGCAGGCGCAGTCGGCCATGAAAAACCTTGTCGACATATATGCTGCGTTCCAACGCATCGCGCATGCGCCGGCAGGATACATGACCTTCGATTCCGCAAACATCGACGACATGTTCGCAACATCCGTTATGATGCGAAGCGTTGTGGCGACACTTGTCGCAGCGCGGCAAAAATATTCGTTCGACATAGCGGAGATTTCGGAGGTGCAGGCGCAGATCGAACGCACGCGAGGGCGGCTTGCCGGATTAAACAAAAACGCGGCGGGAGAGAGAGCTTCGATACAAAAACTTATAACTCAGAAACGAAACGCGTCCGCGGCGCTTGACGCGCGCCAGAAACAAACCAAGGCGCAGATAGACAAGCTTATAAAAGAATCGCGCACGATCGAGGAATTCCTTAAACGAGAAGCGGCGTTGCGCGCGCAACGAACCGCGGCCGCAGCGAAACCTTCGCGCGTGTTCACTGGAAAAATCGACCTTCCGGTCGCTGGCAGAATCATATATCACTTCGACGACATGATGAAGGACAAGGTGCGATCGAAAGGAATTTACATGAGCGTCGCGGACGGGGCGCAGGTCGTATCGCCGACCGACGCAGAAGTCGTTTTCTCGGGCGCGTTCTATGGCTATCGGAGCCTTGCTATTTTGCATAGCGACGACGATTTCTATGTCATAATAGGCGGAATGAAGAATTCGTTCATCGCAGAGGGCCAGCGCTTGCTTGCCGGAGAACCGATCGGCGAGGCGGGGCGCGACAATATGTATATCGAAATTCGCGAAGGGGAAAGAATCATAAACCCCACAAAATATTTCCGGCTTAGAAATGAATAAAACTTCCGAATTTCTATCGACGCCCATCGCCCGGCTTGCGACGAGGGGATTGGTCTCGAGCGTGGCGAAAATCGAACGCGCGTGCGGCGGAAAAACCCTGCGCGAATTAATTCTGCATCTGCCGCGCGACGTTGCCGACAGGACTTATGCGCCGGCATTGGCTGCGGCCGAGGCGGGACGTATCGCGACTGTGCGCGGGCACGTGATCGCCCTTGACAATTCCAATTTCCGGCGGACACGAAAGATAGTTATCGCCGAGGATTCCGGCGGAGAGTGCGAGCTTGTATTTTTCAAACCTGCACCGTGGGTGTTCGAAAAATTTCGCGCGGGCGACGAAGTTGCGGCAAGCGGAAAACTTGAAATTTCGAACGGGCGCCTGCAAATCGTGCACCCGGATTATATAGAAGCGGCAAGCGAGTTCGAACGCATCGCGATCGTCGAGTCGATATATCCGCTTACATACGCGCTTAGCAACAAGACGATGAGGAAATTCATCGGGCTGGCATTCGCGAAATTGCCGCGAGAGCTTGGGGAGGCTTCGACATTTTTCGCAGACCTGCAAGCGCTTCATACAAATCCTTTACTCGAGGCGGCGCGCGGGCGACTTGCCTTGACAGAGCTTGTCCAGCGAATGGTCGCTATGAAGCAGGACAGGATCAACAACGCGGGCGTCGTAGGTTCGGCCATAGCCGAAAATGCGCGAGAACTCGAATCGCGGGCGCGCAGAGTGTTCGGTTTCGAGCTTACAAGCGGACAAGAAAGCGCCCTTAGCGACATCATCGAGGACATGAAATCCGACAAGCGCATGATGCGGCTTGTTCAAGGAGATGTCGGTTCCGGCAAGACAGCCGTCGCAATTCTTGCGGCCCTTTTCGCATCCGAATCCGGCAAGCAAACCGCTATCATGGCGCCAACGGAAATACTTGCGTCGCAACACCTTGCAACATTAACAAAACTTTTCGCGCGGGCGGAAATTGAAGTCGGCGTCGAGATTTTAACAGCGCGGGACAAGGGACGGGCGCGGACCGAAAAACTTCAACGCATTGCGGCGGGAGAAGTTTCAATCGTGGTCGGAACGCATTCCATGCTACAAGACGATGTGGCATTCGCCGAGCTTGGCCTTATCATAATCGACGAGCAGCACAAGTTCGGAGTGGCCCAGCGAGCCGCGCTTGGCCTTAAATCCCAGGCGCCGGCGAATTTACTTTTGTTGAGCGCGACGCCTATACCGCGCACGCTCGAGATGGCGCTTTACGGCAACATGGACGTATCGTCGATCAAGACTTTGCCAATTGGTCGCAAGCCGATCAAGACGCAGATTTTTTCAAAATCGAAACGCGAGGAAATCGCGCGAGGCATGCTTGAAAAAATGCAGGCCGACCCGAATTTGAAAGCATACTGGGTATGTCCTCTTGTCGTTGAGTCCGAAAAAACCTATCTCGAGGCGGTGAAAAAACGCGGCGAAGAGTTGCGCGAAATTTTTGGGCCGGCGCTTGGCATCACACATGGAAAAATAAAGGCCGATGAAAAAGCGCGCGTAATTTCCGAATTCGCAAATCCCGCAGGCGGCGTGCGATTGCTTCTTGCGACAACGGTAATCGAAGTCGGAGTAAACGTGCCAGAAGCGTCCGTGATGGTAATCGAAAACGCCGAGCGGTTCGGCCTTGCAACGCTACATCAACTTCGCGGACGAGTGGGACGCGGCGCGATCGAATCGACCTGTATCTTAATCTACGACAAGTTATCGGAAACCGCTAAACTACGCCTTGAAACAATGCGATCGACCACGGACGGATTCGTAATCGCCGAGCGCGACCTTCAAATCCGCGGCGCGGGCGACGTTGCCGGCGTCCAGCAAAGCGGAGCACTCGAATTCATATTCGCCCGCATGCCAGACGACGCTGCGCTTCTTGCCGAGGCCGAACGCGAAGCCGAGAAATATATGAAAAATGAAAAGTGGTCCGACATCATGTCCGAAATATTCGAGCGGAAAAAAATAGGGGAATGAGCCCTACCTATTTCGGCTTGCCGCCCATGATTTCATGTATGCGGGGCCAGATTTCCTTTTGCATTAGCGAGTCCTCTTTGCCGAACGTAGATTCGTATGCAAGTTTGTGCGTGTCCAAGTCGACGTCAAGCAGCTTGCGATTTTCCTCTTGCCGTTGCAGTTTGTGGAAAAGCATGGTGAATATCGCCTTGCTTAGGACGTCTTCGAAATTGACATCGTGGATATAAGACGAATAGCTGGGCTTGTCATTGATCGGGTTTTTGTTCTTCCATGCGAACACGCGTTCGGCAAGATTGGCGCCGTCCCGTTTGCCGGTCGAAGCCGGGCGGCAATTCGTGGTGTAAAGGTCGGCGGTGTGTATGCCCGCTTCGCCATCGACCTTGATATTTCCGAGCACATAGTCGTTGTCGATTATGGCCCCGAGTTCGGCGATAAGCACGGATTGTTTTCCTTCGTTCAACGTGATGACCATGACAGCTCCTTTGGTGTTTTACTTTTGACAAATATGTTATTAGGGCCTGAGGCTGTTTGTCAAGCGATAATTATACCCTCGCCACGCCCATAATCGTGCGGCGCAAGAGGTCGAGGCCCGTGCCGTCCGAACTGCTTGAGGTCAAAATATCAGGGTGCATGGCGGGGTGCTTCTTGAAAATCGCGTCGAGGGATTCACGGGCGGCTGCGATTTCGGCGGGTTTCAATTTATCGGTTTTGGTCAGCACGACCTGATATGATACCCCTGCGGTGTCGAGCATGCCCATCATCTCTATATCAACGTCGGCAAGGCCGCGGCGCGAATCGATTAAAAGGAAAACCCTTTTCAACTGCGCACGGCCGGAAAGGTAAAGTCGCAACTGACGATTCCATTCCTCGACTATTTTCACCGGCGCCTCGGCGAAACCATAGCCGGGCAGGTCCACCACCATCAGCATCTTCGCCTTCTCGAAAAAATTCATAGTCTGCGTGCGGCCGGGGGTTGAGGAAGTTTTAGCAAGCGGAGATTTGAATATCGCGTTGATAAGCGAGGACTTGCCGACATTGCTGCGCCCGATGAAGGCTATCTCCGGCTCGGACGACGCGGGAATCATAGCCGCCATTGGAAACGAGGCGATGAATTTCGGCGCGGCGCTATAGAACTCGTCCAACTTCATTTTATAAACTTCTGTTGCGCGATCGAAAGTATGTTGTTGACCGTCCAGTAAAGCACAAGGCCGCTTGGCAGTGTGGCGAACATGAACGTAAAGATCAGCGGAAGCCACTTCATCACCTTGGCCATGTTCGGATCGGGCGTGGCTTGCGGCGTCATCTGCATCTGGAACCACATGGTCGCGCCCATCAAAATCGGAAGGACGAAATACGGATCATGCGCCGAGAGATCGGTTATCCAAAACATGAACGGCGCGTGGCGCATTTCGATCGACACTATCAACGTTTGATACAGCGCGATAAATACTGGCAGTTGCAAGAGGAGCGGGAGGCAGCCCGAGAGCGGATTGATCTTGTGCTTTTTGAAAAGCGCCGCCATCTCGAAACTCATGCGCTGTTTGTCGGAGGCATACATAGTTTGTATCCGCTTCATCTCGGGCTGGACGCGTTTCATCGCCTCCATCGAGCGGAAAGATTTTTGCGCGATGGGGAAAAGCAGAATCCTTATGAAAATCGTAAGTATTATAATCGCGACGCCGAAGTTGCCGGTGAGATTGTTGAGCCAGGTCAGAAGCGCTGTGAACGGACGGCTTAGGAAATAGAAAAATCCGTAATCGATCGCAAGGCCAAGGCGCGGGGCGTTGATGGCGGTTTCGTAATGGGCGAGTGCCGCGGCCTCTTTGGCGCCAAGGAAGCCGCCCCATTCGACCGTCGCGGTTTCGCGAGGGGCAAGCGTGCGGCGGGGTGCTACGAAATCGGCTTGAAACTGTCTTGCGCCGAATTCGTTATTGCGGAGCTCGCGCACGTTGACCGCTCCGCTTTCGGTATTGGAGCCAAGTGAAACCGCAGCAAGAAAGTATGCCGAGGAAAGGCCGAACCAGCCGGATTTCGCGCGGATTTCCGGGAGCGCCTTGCCCTTTAGCTTCGAGTAGCTTTTATCCATAAACTTGTCGTCGAAGACGCCCACGAAGCCGGTGTGCGCGGACGAATCCTGTGCCGGCGAATGGCTTGCCACTATGCGCGCGTAAGGGTGGAATGTGAACCCTGCGTTAGAGTTGTTGGCAATCGTGTCGCGGACGGAAAGGCCGAAACGCTCGTCGATCGAAAGTTCGCGCGTGAATTTAATGCCGGCCTTGTTCGTCGTCGAAAGTGTGATCGCACGGTCGGACTTCTTCTCGATATTCCAGCGCGTGGCGTTCGTGGGAACGTCTATATTATCGGCGATAAGACCGAACTCCACGAACTCGGAAAAACCTTTGTCATCGGGCGTCGCGTGTGCAAGGAGGCGGATTTGCGGGCTGTGGCGATCCGCTTTATCGTGGTATTTAAGAAGCGTTAGATCGTCAATACGCAAGCCCACGGCATTAAAATTACCGCTTATATAATCGTTGGCGAACGGGACAAGCACGCGCTCGATTTCCTTGGTGTTTTCGGGTTTGGCGGCCTCGACCTTTTGCGCCGGTGCGCCCAATAGGAGGCGAAGCGAAAAATAGAAAATCATCGACCAGAGGAAGATCCTGAAGAACTGCGGCCTGTGGGGCGGACGACCGTTATCGTTCGCTACGCCCGGAGTGATGTTTTTTTCCATTTTATTTTCCTCTGTCATACCGGGCTTGACCCGGAATCTAGTAAATATTTATCCTTCTATGCCGCTTGGATTCCGGCTCGGGGCCGGAATGACGAGAGACGCGGGAATTATAGGAAAGCCGCGGGCGCTAGTCAAGGGATAAACCAATCACATATACACCCAAATCTCTTCTTGCGGGCAGTTAAGCTAGGCCGAAGGCCGCGGCGAAACGGGGCCCCGCTGGAAGGGATTTATAGCTAAGCGCTTGTGCGCTCCCCTTTTTTTAATCTTCATATAGAATTTTGCATTAAAAAGCCAAGAGCAGTTGGCTTTTTGGCGGCGGGGGTAGCGGGAAAATATTTTACGCCAATGCAGACTTTATGATAGAGAGCGATTTCTCGGACACATTCTCTAGCTTCGCCAACTCTTCGATCGGCAGGATATAAAACGCGCTATGCTCGGGCGAGAGGATTACGTTTTCGCTTGCGGCGCTTGCGCGGAAATTGACTTGGCGCGCGCGCTTGCCCGAGCCGGAAGTGTAATCGAACGTGCCGACGAATTTATCGATGGAGGTGAGCGTGAGGCCGGTTTCCTCGCGCACTTCGCGTATGAGCGCATCGATGAGGCTTTCGCCGGAATCAACAGTGCCGCTTGGAAGCTCCACCAATCCGCCAAGGAAATCGCCAGCGCTGCGCCGCACCATAAGCGCCCTGCCCCCTTCGAATATTATCACCGCTCCGACCACGACTTTTTCTATGCCGTCGCGGATTATGTCCGAGGATATTTGCGAAAGTGTGGAGGCGGGAATTATTGATGGCAAGCCTGAACGCCGAGCTGGGCGGCGGCGCAAGTATTGCGCGCTGACCTGCGTGGGGGCGGCGTTCAGCGCGCAGTCCCTTCGGGACTGGAAAATTTCTGTATTCTTACTGGATACCGGGTCAAGCCCGGTATGACGAGGCAGCGGGGGTAAATCAAGCCCAGCCTTACAAAACGGATTGCAACGCACGAGGCGTTTTAGAGTCAGCCATGAGCCTTTTATTGCTCCATGGGTTTCGATTACCTCAAGCGCGTAATCGCTGCAACGCGGGTGAAAGCGGCATCGGGCGCGGCCGCCGATGACTGGAGAAATGGTTATTTGATAGAGGCGGACAAGGAAAATCAAGATGTGGCGCATGGGATATAGTTTATACTTCAATATACCGATGGTCAAGTGGGGAATAACAATCGCAAACGCCTAGGCGTAAACGACCTTAGGAGCGCACTTGTAAGCGACGACAAGGTCGCGCAACGCCCGGCATAGGCGTGCGCGATTTGAATAGCACAATATACGTAGATTATATTTTACGCGTCATGTTTTCGAACTTGGTCCAGCGGGCGGCCTTGACCGCTTCGGGCGAGAGTTTCGACATTTCCTTGAACGCTTTGTCGATCGCGGCCTTGACGTTTCGGATCGTCGCGGGTCTGTCGCGATGGGCGCCGCCAAGCGGCTCTTCGATAATCTCGTCAATGACGCCGAATTTTTTCAAGTCGCCGGAGGTAAGGCGAAGCGCTTCGGCCGCGGTCTTTTTGCTATCGGCGGATTTCCAAAGAATCGCTGCGCAGCCCTCGGGCGAGATGACGGAATAAATAGAATTTTTCAACATCATTACCTTGTTCGCGACACCGATGGCGATCGCGCCGCCCGAGCCGCCCTCGCCGATAACAATGCTTATCGTTGGAACGGAAACGTCGAGGCAGGCCTGTATCGACTCGGCGATCGAGGCAGAGATATTACGCTCCTCGGATTCCTTGCCGGGAAACGCGCCGGCGGTGTCGATAAGGTATACGATGGGCAGGTTGAACTTGTCCGCAAGCTTCGTCAGGCGCATGGCCTTGCGATAGCCCTCGGGCTTGGGCGAGCCGAAGTTGTGGCGAAGGCGGGTTTCGGTGTCGTTGCCCTTTTCCTCGCCTATTATCATTATCGGACGCTCGTTTATATAGCCGATGCCGCCGACAATCGCCTGGTCGTCGGAAAACATTCTGTCGCCGCGTAGTTCCACGAAATCCGACACCATGCCGGCGATATAGTCGACGGTGTGCGGGCGGTTGGGGTGGCGGGAAACCTCGACTATGTCCCAAGGTTCAAGCTTGGAGTAAATGTCGGAGAGCATGGAATCGCGTTTTTTGATGAGGGATTGAGCCTCGGAAACGCTGGCGCCGCCTTTGTTGCCGGCGGAGTTTATTTTATCGTCAAGCGACTTGACTTCTTTTTCAAAATCTAGGTATTGCATATTATTTGCTCCCCATAAGAATTTTAATGATATTGGAAAGGGTGGATTTGAGGCCGTGGCGGTGGACGACAAGGTCTACGTCGCCCTGCTGCATCAAATATTCCGCGGTTTGGAATTCGGGCGGAAGCTTGTGCTTGATGGCCTGCTCGATAACGCGGCGGCCGGCAAAGCCGATTATGGCGCCCTTCTCGGCAATCTCGACGTCGCCGAGCATAGCGAAGCTGGCCGAAACGCCGCCGAAGGTCGGGTTGGCAAGAATCATTATATAAGGGAGTTTCGCATCGCGCACCATGTTGACGGCAAGCGTCGTGCGCGCCATCTGCATAAGCGAGATTATACCCTCCTGCATACGCGCGCCGCCGGAAGTGGTAATGGCGATAAGCGGAGCCTTCTTCTTGATTGCGGTCTTGGCGGCGGATATCATCGCTTCGCCGACGTAGGCAGCCATCGAGCCGCCCATAAACGCGAAGTCGAGGATAAACACCACGGCGTCCGAACCGTCGATTTTACCGAAGGCGACGGAGGCAGAGTCTTTCTCTTTGGTTTCGTCGCGGGCGTCCTTAAGGCGCGCCTCGTATTTCTTCAGGTCCTTGAAATCAAGCGGGTCGGCCGGAACATCGGGGATTTCGATTTCCGTGAACTTCTTGTCGTCGAAAAGGGTCGCGAAGCGCTCCTGCCTATCGAGCGCCATGTGGAAATCGCATTTCGAGCAGACGTTCATGTGCTCGTCGATATTCTTCTTATAAAGAAGGGTCGAGCATTTAGGGCAAGGCGTCCACAGGTTTTCCGGGACTTCCTTTATTTTCGAAAAAAGCGTCTTGATACGCGGACGCAGAATATCACTTATCCAGTTCAATTTAGTTCTCCTTTGGTTGATTTTTTTTCATGGGATTAAAGTCTTGGCTAGCCGTTGACCTTGGCCAGCAGGGATTTGCCGGGCTTGAATTTCACGCTTGTGCGGGCGGGAAGGGAAATTTTTCCGCCGCGCGGGCTTGACGCCACCTTGGGCGCAAGGTTTTTGACCGCGAATATACCGAAAGTGCGGAGTTCGATACGGCGGCCCGAGGATATGAAGCCGTTCATGGCGTCGTTTATGATGTCGACTATCTTCTCGATCTCGGTCGCGAACATGGACGGGCGGCGGCGCGCCATTTCCTTGATTACTTCGCTTCGGGTCATAATTACCTCTTTCGTAGGGGGAATTTTGGCATATTGACCGGTGGGTGTCAAGTTTCTTTTTTTTGGGGGTTAGGACATAGCCTTTTGCACCTGGTTTTGCATCTCGAAGACGCCGAAAAGCGTCCAGGCGATGACGATCGACACCAAAAGCATCGCGAACGAATTCAACATCTGCGCCTGGGCGTTGATATTCTTGATCGATTCCTCTAGGTATTCGTCGGCAACCTGCTGAAGCGACTCCTCGAACCCATCAAGCTCGGAATAGATTTCCAAATCGCCCACGATCTCGGGATCGGGGAAGCCCATGCCCGACATCTTCAAGGCGCCGCCGAAGCTCGCTCCGTTATTCATATATCTTAGCACCGCGTCGATACGTTCGCGAAGATACGGCGTCGAATTGGTCCTGAGCGACTGCAACCCCTTGACTATCGGAGTGCCAGATTCGATAAGCGCGGAAACGGAAAGCAGCCACGAAACGCCCGTGAACATTCGGTAGAGCGACCAAGGCGGGAACTTATCGAACAAGACCCTTATCTTTCCCGTCCAATTCGGAAGCGATATGGTTATTATCGTGATCAGGGTGAAAAGGCCGATCGGAACCATGAACCAATAATCCTTAGTGAACTCGGAAAGCCATTGAAGAGATCCTGCAACACCCGTAAACTTCGCGCCTTCGACGATCTCCATCATGGGCGGAACCATGTATAGGCCCACACCGACAATGATCAAAAAGCAAAGACAGATCATAACAAGCGGATAGGTGATCGCGTTTTTCAAGGGCGCGATGATCTTGTTCGAACCTTCGGACACCTTGATCAGGTTCAAAAGGGCTTTTTCAAGTTTGGAGGCGTCGCCGACCGAGAGCATAAGCTGCTCGCGCGCAGGGGCCCAGCCGTCGATCGCGCTTGAGAACGAAAAACCCTTCTCAAGCTCGTGCAGCCAGGAAGCCACCGCTATCGCGAACGGCTCGTCCGGTTTCTTGCCGTCCTTAGATTCAATATCCCATATACGGTCAAGCGCGTCCATGACGGTAAACCGGTTCCGCAAAAGCGCCGCGAGTTTGTAATAAATCTTAAGCCGCTGGGTGTTGTCCCATTTGACAAGCGTCTGGTTGATGGCAATAACCGCGGGATTATTAGGAATACTTTTCGCTTTTACCGACATGGGGCCCCTTCCTTACGGCTTAAATTATACCGTATTTAGTAGACCGCGTCAAGGTCGAGCATGCCGCACCAGCGCTCGACTTCGTTTACCGAAATCGTGCCGGCGAGCATCTTGCCGATGGCATCTTCTTTTAGCGTGCGGCCACGGAGGTTGTTGAGCCAATAGTCGATCGCCTCGGTCTTCTTCTGGTCCATAAAAAGTTCTAGGAATTTGGAATCGGTCATCACGATTTCCGAGGCTACAATTCGCCCTATGATACCCTTGCCGTTGCAGAACTGGCAGCCAGGACCCTGAACACAACTCTGCTCGATGCCGTATTTGCCAAGCGCCACCTCGAGCCTTGCGTAGACCGGATTGTCCGGGAGAG
This sequence comes from Alphaproteobacteria bacterium, assembly GCA_009785175.1. Classification (GTDB taxonomy): domain Bacteria; phylum Pseudomonadota; class Alphaproteobacteria; order Rs-D84; family CACZYB01; genus WQWV01. The sequence goes on along the minus strand of WQWV01000010.1, from coordinate 11,994 downwards.
TCTTGATCGGCACGCGGCACTTGGGACATAACTTTTTGAAAAGTCGTTGCGACAAGAGGCCGCGTAGAAGTTCCGGGTCGCGCAACTTGAATTCCGCCACGCCCATGTCGAAAAGTCGGGATATGATCGCGGGCGCCGAGTTGGCGTGAAGCGTCGACCACATGTTGTGGCCCGAAAGCGCACCCTTGAACACCAAGTCGGCGGCGGCAAGCGTTCGCGTTTCTCCGACCATCATGGTATCCGGGTCGGAACGAAGCGCGGCGGAGAGCGCCTGGGTAAAGAACGCGTCCTTTTCCTGTTCGGTCGTGGCGTTGGTCACGGGAAGCTGACGCGCGCCGGGAATCGGGTATTCGGGCGGATCCTCGACAGTGATCAAATTGATCTCGTAATTCGCTTCTTTGAGCATCTTGATCATATTACGCTGTAGCGTGGTCGATTTACCCGAACCGGTGGGGCCCGCTATGTATGAAAGGCCGGTCGGGAACGCGCGCATGCGATAAAGCCTCGAAGTTTCGTATTCGGAAAATCCAAGCACGCCCAAGTCGTCGTCGTTTTTCGAATCCGAGTTCGCGTAAAGGACGCGCATAATAAGATAACGGGATCCGAACGCGACCGGGTTGAACTGTAGTCGAATCGCAAGCACGTTTTCCGGCAGGTATAGGTTCTGCTCGCCCCCTCGAAGCGGAGTATTGCCAAGCTTCTGTCCGACCTGAAACTCGTTTTGAGCATAGTTCGAGTCCGAGATGTCGGCGGCGGCGAAGACCGAGCGCACGAACGCCTCGCCCCAATCCTTGGAATATTCAAGCACGATCTTCATCGAGCCGGCTATACGGAACATCACCGAAGAGTTGTCGGAGACCACCACGTGAATGTCGGAAACCTTCTGTTCGGCCGCGCGATAAATTATATCGACGAACTCCTTTTGCATGCGGTTCGAGACGTCCTCGTCAAGATCGACCTTCTTGTTCTTGCCCTGGGCCTCTTTGGCGTTGAAGTTGTATATTTGCGAGAGCAGAGAGATCGCGACGTATTCCGGGGCCTCGATGCGCCCGCCCTTTTTCCTTACTATGGATTGAAACGAAAGGACGCGGCCGTCGTATTTATGGGTGTTGGAAACAAGGAACGTGCCGTCGGAGAAAAGCGCAAGCAAGCCCTTGGTATCCTGGCCCACTGGGTATTTGCCGTCGGATCCGGTTTCAAGCTTGGTTTTGGAAAAAAGGAATTCCATGACCTCTTTGGCGGTCATGCCGGAGAAACGCTGGCCGGGCTCGCGCTTTTGCTCGCCGGATTCGTTAGTTCCCTCTTTTTTCGCCTCGTCAGCCATGGCCCTCCCCTTTAGTTGGCGAGCCTTAGGGTTGCGACATTCTCGTCCTTCCTAAACACTACGGCAGAGCTGGATATCGTTTCGACGATCCAGCCGTCGATGTCGTCGCCCTTTTTGATGCGGCGGGACGAAGCGTTCGACGTGTTTTCGATGTTGGCCATCATGTTGTTGCCGGCGCCCATGATCGAGCGGAGGCGGAAGCGTTGGTTGGGCGGGGTGTCGTTGACCTGCGCCTGGACATTCGCCTGGGCCTGTGCGGTGTTGAGCTGATTTAGCACGCTGACATTTGCGCCGGGCATCAGGGCCATAAGCTGGGTGAGCTGTTTCACTTCGTCGGGATTGTTAAGGTCGGCGCCTTGGAGACGCTCCATCAGGGTTTCGTTCAAAGCGGCCTCTTTGCGGCGCTTCTCGATGGCGGCGAAGGCTTCTTCCTCTTGGCGGATCAGCTCGGCTTCGGCGGCGGCGAAGGCGAATTCCTCCTCGGCCTCCTGCTGATCAATCTTGCGTTGGGCGGCGGCGGCCTCGCGGTCAATACGGCGGCGTTCAGCACGTTGGCGCGCAAGGTCGAGGTCGAGCTTCTCCTGCTCGATCTGAAGTTTGACAAGCGCGTTGCGGCGCTCGATGGCGCTCATCGTCTTGAAGCTTGTCGACGCGTTCGGGTCAAGGCGGAAAAGGCCTATGGTGTCGTTCAAGCCCTGCTCGTTTTCCTCGAGATTAAGCTCGAACCCATCGCCGAAATCGTCGTCCTCGTAATCATCGTCGTCCCAATAGTCGTCGTCGCCCCATTGCGAAAACGCGGGCGCGGGCGCGACCAACAGTGAAAGCGCCATCATCAGCGCCAAAAACGGAAATGCTACCTTTTGCATGTTATTCCCCCTCTTTATTCCTTTTTCTCAGAACCGGCCGCGGCCGCACCGGTTTCCGGCGGCGGCGGAGCTATCTTTTTCATCAGATCTTCGTCGTATTCGAATATACGAACCTCGTAGGACCAGACACGTCTTCCATTATCCCATTTTATCGACGTGAATTCAAGCGAATTGAAGTCGCCGAGGATTCTTGTCCACTCAAGCGGAGTGCGATAGGCTATGTCGGTAAACGTCAATCCGGTTATGCGGTATGTGAATGTTTCGTTCGCGGCGCCGGGCTGGCGCGTGGCGGCTGCGACGCGGCCTTCGCGATTTAGCGTTATAGTTTCGTCCTTGATATTGAACGAGGGGATTTTCATGGACTGGAACCGATCGACAAGCTGCTTTTGCAGCGGAATTTTTTCCATGCCCGGAGTGGGCGCGGAATTTATGCGACCCATCACGGGAATCTGTATCGTGCCGACAACAAGGTTATACATCTTGTCCTGGGCAACAAGATTGAAATGTTCCGAGATCAGGCCTTCCTTCTGCGCCTCGAAAAGCCAGGTGGCGGATCCATAGGTGCGGCGGAAGTTCGCCGTGAAGCGTCCCTCGACACATGTGGCGTCGTTCATTCTCCAGCCGGGAAGCGGGTTGGTGGCATTAACGATCAATATCGTGCATTTTTTCGCGAACTCCTCGGGATCGACGATAGTTTCCCACGGAGCCACCGGAGGTTTTAGCTCGACAACGGGCGCGGCGACGGTTCTTGCGGCGCGTTGGGCCGCAGCGCGCGCGGCGGATTCGGCGGCAACCTTCCTGGCTTTTTCCTGTGCGGTCTTGTCATAATAGAAGTATGCTCCGCCGGCCAATACCGCGCCTATGATCCCAAGTTGGACAAGCGGGTTGGTGCCGATGCGCTGCATCGTAATCGAGGTGCCGCGCTGAAGAAGTTCGGCGGCCGCGATTTCCTTCGTGTCTTCGATTCCCCACGAGGCAGGGGCGATTTTGAAGCCCCAGTCGGGGATCGAGAGCATCGAGGTGAAGGCTTCCTTGGCGTCTTCCTCTTTCGCATATACTATATCGTCTTCGGCAAGGATGAGGTTGTTTCGGATAACTACATACCACCAGCCCTTGTCGACCTGGAAAACACATACTGCGGAAGCTTTGTCCTTGAGCGCGGTGGCAACGGCGGCGGCTCCGGCCGGCATGCCGGGTTTTTGACCGTCCCCGATGAAGCCAAGGCCGTATTGCGAGCTGATACCGCGGCGATAGGCGTAAAGGTCGGCGCCGACGATGAGGTTTTGCGAGGCGGCCTTGATCTCGGCCTTATAGTTGATCTCGTCCTGGACAGGTTGCCAGAAGAGGCCTACGGCGTATTTGACGCCGCCGACGTTAATAACCTTCGCTCCCTTATCCCCTCTTGCCATTTACCCCTCTTTAGTTTTTAGAACGACGGCATGCCCCATGGATCGTTCGGCGACGGTTCGGACGATATCGGCGACTCGATGATTTGCGGAGTCAGCATGACAACAAGGATATCGCGCTCGGTCGCAGCGGTATTGTTGCCGCCGATCCAGGTGAACTCGGCCGCGCCGACGCCGGACGTGCTATTTTCGTTGCGCGTCTTTTCGAAGCCGGCAAGGACAGCCGTCTGGCCGGATTTCATCACAAGCTCCTGCATGAAGTTGCGCTTGTCCACGATAGGGAGCTGGATGGTCGTGCCGGACGTGGGCGACCCGACTGTTATCTCCTTCATTTGGATAATCTCGCTTAGGCTCATGTTGAACATAAGGATAAGATTGCCGTTGTCGAGGATATTGGGCATAACCTGCATCGAGAATCCGGTCACCTCTTCGCCGGGTGTGACTTCGGTCGTAGAGTTCGTATTCTCGGTCAATGTCGAGATGGACGCGATATACTTCGTCTTTCTTGTATTATTGATGGGAACCACGCGATTGTTCCTTGCCGTCACGGTGGCCGAGGTTATGACGGATGTCCGTCCGGCATTCGAGAGCGCCTGGATTATCGCGGACTGTTGGTCGGCGCCATCGACTACGTTGAAGAGAAGGTTGCCGGCAGCGGGGCCTCCGGTTCTGAAATTCCACCGGGGATTGTTATTGCCGAAGATGCCCTCGTAGCTGATGCCAAAGTCGGTGCCGCGGTTGACAGAAACTTGAAGCACTTTCACAGATACCGCAACCTGTTTGGCGAAGCGGCGGTTGACCTCTTTTATATAAGATTCGACTTTGGTCAGCAATTTGGGCGTCGAGGTAACGGTGATCGAGTTCGTCGACGGCGAGGCGATTGCGGAACCGCTGTTGCCGACTATGCCTTTGACGATTTCGCCGATCTCGGCCCATTCCCTAAGGCTGATGGAGGACGAGACGTTGGCGGTGCCGTCATGTCCAGCGGATACGCCCGAGGTGAAGCTTACCTCGTTGGCAAGCGTGTGGACTACGAACGTGCGCGTCCTGAACCTAAAGAACTCGATGCGGTCGTTGACATAGCTCCAGGAAAAATCGTTCTTGTTGCCGATCATGGTTAGCAAGCCCGAGAGCGGACCGGAATACGAAATCGCCATCGGAGGGATATTCGTTATGTTGTCGTCGGGGCGAATCGGTATGTTGGTCAGGAACTGGATCTGCGCTATGAGTTCGTTGAAGTCGATGTTGCCCTCGGTCATCATCGTTATGCCCGAATCGGTTTCGAATATGCGCGGAAGCGGATTGACGTGGTCGTTCACGCGGGCGGTATCGCCAAGCCAGATGTCGTCCGAGATGCTTATCGTATCGGCGTTTTCGGGACGGCCGGGGACGCGCGCGCGCTCCATCTTGAACTGCGCTTCTTCGAAATCGAGCCCGACCTGATCTTGAACGGCGGACGTAAGCCTTTTGTTATAGCAGCCGGCCAAGAGGACAAGCGCGGATACGAACGTTATAATCTTCCTAGTTTCCATCTCTTTCCTCCAGGGTTGTGACAACCAAAACCTTGTTTCCGGTGTAATATCTTGCGTGCGGCGGCGGTATCGCGCGACCGAATGTGCGAATCAGCGCGGCGGATACGTCCGTAAAGCGGCCGCGGAAAATCGCGCTGGCGCGGAGCGGGTATTCGCGCTTGGTGTTCCAGACAAGCGTCCAGCCCTCGGACTCGCACCATTCCTCGAGCACTTGGCGAAGCATCAAGCCTTCTTTGGCTACCCAGTCGGCGACCTGGCGCTTGCCGGCTGCCTGCTGACGCGGCTGAAGATCCTTATAACGCGAGTTATCGAATTCAACCATCGGGTCAAGAATCGGCATTCCGGGCGGAAGCGTTGCAGATAGAATCTTGTGTCCGTCGTCATAGAACATATCCTTGGTCGCGATAGGCATTCTCGAGCCCTCGGTTGGCACGCGGCCGGTTTCGACGCGCACGGTCTGGCTTACGCCACCAGTCCAGCCGTCGGTGCGGCCGTGTTGTGTGCGTGTAGTGATCGTCGTGCGCTCGTTCGATAGTGTTTCGGCATCGAAATAGCCCTCTGTCCCAGCCTCGGGCCAGAGCGGCGTGAAGTCGTATCTATCGGACATAGCCGCTACGCCGAACAGCGCAACAGCCGCAAATGCAAGGAGTTTCCTCATGATTTTCCCTTTTTTCCTTTTCCTAATCGTCGATACTAGAAAATATTTAACGAAAAGTCAACGGGAAAACATTAGGGAGCTTTGCAAACACGCCGAGCAGGACGGAAGCGCCGTAGGGCGCGCACGACTGCGTGGGGGCGGCGTGTGCGCGCAAGCTCACTACGTTCGCTTAAAAAACATTGCAATCCCCCTACCTTGGCGTTATAATATCAAAAAACCAACACAAGGAGAAATAAATATGCCTATGGTATCGCTTCGCCAGCTTATGGAACACGCGCAAGAACACAACTATGCAGTCCCCGCTTTTAATATCAACAACATGGAGCAGATGCTTGCCGTCCTTGCCGCCGCAGACCGCACCGGCTCGCCGTGCATAATACAAGCGTCCGCGGGCGCGCGAAAATATGCCAACGACAAGGTGCTGCGCCATCTTATGCTTGCGGCGGTGGAGATGTATCCTTCGCTTCCGATTTGCCTTCACCAAGACCACGGCGCGTCGCCGGACGTGTGCAGAAGCGCCATCGAAAACGGCTTTACCTCCGTTATGATGGACGGGTCGCTTGACGCAGAATCGAAGCCCTCCTCTTTCGAATACAACGTCAAGGTATCCAAGGAAGTCGTCGACTTCGCGCACCCCAAGGGCGTTTCGGTGGAGGGCGAAATAGGCGTCATCGGCTCTTTGGAAACCGGCTCGGGCGAGAAAGAGGACGGACACGGCGCAGAGGGCAAGGTAGACAAGTCCAAGCTGGTCACGGATCCGGCGGAGGCTGCTGCATTCGTGAAAGCAACGAACGTAGACGCTTTGGCGGTCGCCATCGGCACCTCGCACGGAGCTTATAAGTTCACGCGAAAACCCGACGGCGAAATCCTTGCCATCGATACTGTGAAAAAAATCCACGAGAAGATTCCGGGCACGGCGCTTGTCCTTCACGGCTCGTCTTCGGTTCCCCAACACCTCCTTGAAATAATAAACAAATTCGGCGGAAAAATTCCCGAAACATACGGAGTGCCGGTCGAAGACCTTCAACGCGCGATCAAATTCGGCGTCCGCAAAATCAACGTAGACACAGACCTTAGGTTGGCCGCGACCGCCGCGATACGCCAGCTTTTCCACGACAAGCCCGCCGAGTTCGACCCGCGCAAGTATTTGGGATTGTCTAAGGACGCTATGCAAGTCATCTGCGAGCAACGCTATGAGGAATTCGGAGCGCACGGCAAGGCCGCCGACATACGCGTAATATCACTTGCCGACATGGCTAAGAGGTATGCAAGCGGGGAGCTTGATGCCAAGATAGTTTAACCTTATTAGTCATTACGGAAGCGTTCCGCGCTATTCGGGATCCAGTCTTATATATGCCCTACTGGATTCTGCGATCAAGTCGCAGAATGACTACTTATCTTCAAATCTATCCCCCTTGTTTTTACCTGCCTTTCCAATAATTCCTAACTTTTTGTTAAAAACATATTGACAAATATAATTTTTACTATAAAATATTATTATCAAACAAAAGGATTAAAAAATGATCGAAGACGGCCTTCTTTTCAGTACGCTAAGGCGCAATTGCAAATCGCTTATCGAATATGTCAACAAAGTTTATAAAAATGATCCCATTGACAAAAAGTCAGAGAATGAAAGGGGCCTGCCTTCTGATTTCCATTATATGATGATGTATAGGAACAGAGCCTATGAAAGCATTATCAAGTATGCGGAGCACATGGTCGCAAACCGCCTTGTCGCGATCTACTACCGCCCGTCCGCAATACTTCAAGTAGAAGGTCTTGAAGGCGTGAAATACACCGTTGGAAACAATATGGACATAACCATTTATCGCAGGCCCGGCTCTAAATCCGGGGACTTCGACGTCATGTATATAAAATCCACCGGCAAAGACTTTACCTTTGAGAAAAGGCATTTCGAGGCCAGAATCGGAAGGCACATTGAAGGAAAGACTATTATGAAAATTGGACTTGCCGAAGTAGAAGGCACCACAATAAAAGCGTTCAAATCAAAGGATATTGTGAACTTTCAACTTCTGCCCGAAGAAGAGGAAAAGATGGGCTATGTGGCAAGAGATGTAGAGGGTAAGCAATACCTGGACAGCCTGCCTACTTATTCCTATCACCAGGCTTTGGACGATATGCCGGCGACCGAGCGCATGCGATGGAACCCTGGTCTTGAGCACGCTAGACGCGAATTGACTGCAAAGAATAAGGCTTAGCAAAGCCTATTGCGTATGCGCGCCGCCCTCGGGCGTTGGCTCACACGAGTGTTCGCCCGCCCGGACGTGCATGGTCCGCCGATGATTTGAAAACAATTCCTTTGCCTTCTTGGAAAAATCGGGTAAAATAGTGGGACGAAGGAGTCAAAAATGACCGGAAGCACATTCTCACTACTAAACCTTTTCACGGACGCCGATCTGATCGTGCGTCTTATGTCCATAATACTTGTAATCGCAAGCATAGCGTCGTGGGCTATCATAATCGAAAAATCGCTTTTGATGAAGAAAATCAAAATCGCATCCGCGATATTCGAGCGCCAGTTTTGGAGCGGCGGGTCGCTTGAAGACCTATTCAACCAACTCAAAGGCAAAACGCTTGACCCCATGGGCGCGATATTCGTCGCCGCGATGAAGGAATGGAAAAAATCCTATTCCCTTCTCAAAGGCCGCGGGAGCCAAACCAAAAGCTCGTCCCTTAACTCGCGAATCGATCGAGTTATGGCGACCACAGCCGAAAATGAAATGAGCAAGCTTGAGGACCGCACGGACTGGCTTGCATTGATCGGAACAACCTCGCCCTTGATCGGATTGTTCGGAACGGTGTGGGGAATCATGACAAGCTTTTCCGCCATCGGCATCAGCGGCAACTCGTCGCTTGCCGTGCTTGCCCCGGGAATCGCCACAGCGCTTGCCACCACCGCGCTGGGATTAATCGCTGCTATCCCCGCCGTCATCGGATACAACAAAATCTCGTCCGAAATACAAAAATACGGCGTCAAGCTCGAGAGCTTCGCAAGCGAGTTCACGACCATAGCGTCGCGCCAGATCGACGAAACCATAAACGGCTAGGCTTTCGCATGACGATACTTTTCAAAAACAGGAACCGGCGCAAACGCCTTTTGGCCGAAATCAACATGACCTCGATGATCGACACTATGTCGTTGTTGCTTATCGTCTTTATGGCAAGCGCGCCGCTGATGACTACGGGCGTGAACGTCGATTTGCCAAAGACGGAACCGATGGCGATTTCGGGCGACGAGAAGGCCATCAACATCTCGATCGACCGGGCGGGAAAAATCTTCGTCGGCAAAGAGGAAATCAAAGAGGACGCGTTGCGCGCCAAGCTGCTTGTGCTACATCAACAAAATCCAAATTTGAATATAGTGATCAACGGCGACCAAGCCGCGCAATACGGGCAAATCGTGCGCGTCATGGCCACTTTGAAGGGCATGGGATTCACCCGCGTGGGCCTTAAGACCGAGCCGGCGGCACCCGCGGCAAGGAGAAGGTAGTGAAAAAGGGCGCGAAAACTTTTCTTAAACGCGCGACGGGCGCTGTGGCCGGTGCGGGGTTTGCCGTATTGAACGCGCATGGCGCAGAAACCGCAACGCCGAATTTCGGAATAAACCTTGGCGACGCGAAGAAAGTTTCCGTGCCGGCAACAGGCCAGAAGGTAAACTCGTGCGGCTTGCCCATTTACAACGAAAACGACAAAGTTGCCATCGACTATAACACCATCGAAATCAGAATCGAAAAAATGGACAGCCGGGACAGGCACGAGGGAGATCCCGACCTGCTGCTCTCGATCGAGTTCGCGGACAGGATCGGCAAGTGGCTTGCCGACGAGACCGACCCGCGCGCGGTATGGGCCGCCGAACTGTTGAAGCAACATAAAATGCACATCAAGCTTAACGCCAATTTCTCGGACGAAAAATTCAAGGTGCGGGCAAGTGGATACGACGGCGACGGTTGGAGCGTAGGCGGAGGTTTCAGCCCGCGCGACCCGAATTACGTGGCCGTAAACCTTAAGATAACAAAGGGCGCGGACGCAAACAAAGACGAAGCCTTCAACCGCCTGCGACAATCAATTATCCACGAGCTTGTCCACAAAGAGCAATGGGTGATAACGGATAAAAACAACACCTATCGAACTTTCGCCAACCCGCTTGAGGTCGGATTCTTCGACCTTGTCAAAGAATACATCGCGCCGTATCAAGCCGGACAAAACGGAGCGACCGGTAGCCCGGAAACAATCGCGAACTATAAAAGCGGAAAGACTCCGGTCAACTGGAACTGGTGGTCATACGGCGACCCGCAAATCGAGTTCAGGACAATAATTGCCCTTGGAAGCGGAGTCAGTATGAACGCGTTGAAATCGGAATTAGACAGCACCTATTTCCATGGCCTCATGCCGGAATGCAAGGGTGCGGATTGCGGACACTATTTCCCGAAAAACAGCGCGCTTATGAAAGCCATAGCGCTTGTATCCAACACCGGCCCGGAACCCGCTATGCGCGGACTTTCTACGGACGACGCATACCGTATCGTCAGCGCCATCATGGACGACTATGTCAAGGACGGCGGCAAGCGCCGCATGGCGGTCGTATCCGACTTCGTAGAATCCATGAAAAAACTGGACCTGCTTCGCAACAAAAGGATTAAAGGTAAAAACACCAAGGCTGAAATCGCGCAGCTTGAGGCAAGAATCAAACGGCTTACGAGTTTGGAAAAATAACGGATGAAAGTAGCTGGAAAAAAGGTGATAGCAAGCTTCGCGCAAGTAGCGAAGACTATCCCGCGCTGGGACCTTTCGATCGCGAAATTCGTTAAAAAACGCACCACGAAATTCAACCTATATCCAATATTCCTTAAGGACGGAATCGTAATCTCGGCCGGCGGGCACGTAATCATAATCATACTCCTTCTTATCGCGCCGCACATCAACCTTGGCTATAAACCCTTCCGTCCAAAGGACAACATCATCACTGTCGACCTTAGTAATTTGATTATTCCGCCGGACGTTAGGATCGAGCGGGAAACCGTGATTCCGAAACAGGTTGCAAAGCCTGCGCCCGCACCGACGCCAAAGGCGGCTCCGGCCCCTACCCCTACTGCTGCGCCCGCACCTAAGCCAGCGCCTAAGGCCGAGCCGGCGCCAGCGCCGAAACCTATGGTCGCAACCCCGGAAAAAGAAGTGCCATTACCAAAAATGACCGAAGAAGAGGTCAAAAAAACTTTGCAAGAGGTCGAGGCGGCGCCGCGACGCAATCCGCTTGACGACATACTATCGTCCGTAAACCAAATCCGTCAAGAACGTCAACAGGTAAAACGCGGGATCGAGGCCGAAGAAGCCGCGCCCGTGCGTCCCGCCGCGTCCGAAGCCGGAGTCGAGCAGAATCCAAATCAATCCGCCGGCGATCAGCTTCGCAACCACTTCGCACTTTCGTATATCGACGCGGTGCGTTTGAAACTCCGCTCGTGCTGGAACATCGACCCGGGAATCAAGGGGCACAAGGACATGAAAATCGTCATACGCACAGCTATGACCGAGGACGGAAACATAGCCTCGCTTTCGATTTTGAACGCGCGCGAGTTCGGGGACGACCCGTGGTTCAGGGCGGCGGCGGCAAGCGCACGGCGAGCATTGCTGACCTGCGCGCCTTATACAAACCTTCCGCGCGATTTGCATCACGAATGGAAGGACATCGTGTTTACCTTCTATCCGAGCGGGGAGATACGGTAGTTCCCCTTAATCAAAAATTTATAACGTAATATACAAATCCATCTTGCGGAAAGTTCGACGCTAGGAGAGCGAGGCTCCGCCGGAGGAGATTTTAGACTACGCCTTTAGGCGCGCGCAGTTTATAACATAGGTTTAATCTGCCCCAAACTTGCCTCGCCGAAGCGGCACTCGCATATCATACAAGCAAACCACGCCGAGCAGGGCGGCGTGTCCCCTCCTGGGGCGCGCAGCGAGCAAGCTCGCTGGAGAGCTAAAGGTATAGAAAGGTTGTGGCGAAGGCGGGATCGCCAAGAGCAGTTGGCGTTTGTGAGGTGGAGGCCTAATGGCAAGTTTGCATGAACTTTGTAGTCAGGCGAACGGTATCACGGCGGGTGCAGATATTGTCGTGGTTCACGCCCGGGATTTTGACGGCCTTTAGCGGCACGGACGCCTTCGCGAGCGTTTCCTCGAGCATATCAAGCGCGAT
>WQWV01000009.1 GCA_009785175.1 Alphaproteobacteria bacterium | reverse complement strand
TCGGAACACGCATGCCTGCACGACACCGGGCAATGGTTTTGCGTGTGCGTCCTATCAGCAGAGCTGCACATACGCCTGCGCCGCCCATAATTACGCCTGCGCCTCTTATAACCAAACCTGCACTGGCGCGACCTGTGTCTCGTCGCCTTACGAGTGCGATACTTACGGATTCACAAACGTATGTACGGCCCATGAAGTTGTCCGGGACGATAACAGAAGTTCGCAGACGCACACGTTCCGCCACTTCCCTGGCTACTAGGCGCCCGTATGGATTGCGCCTGGCTTTCCGGTTGGTTTAAGAAACGCAAGCCTCTTGTCAGTGTCATAGTGCCACTTTATAACGCCGAGGCATTCATCGAGCGCGCCCTTCTTTCCATTCTGATGCAGGATTACAAAAACGTCGAGGTCATAGTCGTCGACGACTGTTCTACCGACCGTTCGATGAGCATAGTAAACCGTCTAGTGGCTCACGATCCGCGGATACAGACTGTCCGCACCTCGCGTAATTGCGGTGTAGCCGGCGCCCGCAACATGGGGCTTGCGCTTGCCAAAGGCAAATACGTGATGTCCTGCGATTCGGACGATTATTATATGCCTGGCTATGTATCTACGATGGTCGACACGATGGAGCATAGCGGCGCCGACCTTGCCCAGGCCGAGATTTCGGTCGTATATTCCAACAAAGAGGACATGGATAAGCTTTCCAAAAGCCTGAACCTTTACGCCTCTCGCATTCGCCGCACCGAGGTCAGGAAAATCACCAGCAGCGACTACTTTTGCATGAACAAATTCATGTATGACAAGATTCTTCGCCGCTCTATAATAGAGAAATACAAGATCAGATTTCCCATGCTCAAAACTTCCGAGGACATGTTCTTTATCTGTGCGTATGTATCGGTATCCGACAAGATAGCGTATGTCAAAAGGCGGCTTTACTGCCATTTGCTTCGCCGCAATTCCTTGATAGGTGGCATGCTGGGGGATTTCGTTGGACTTTTGAATAACGATCTTGCGGCGTTCAAGGGGGCTATGGACTTCGCGCTTGCCCACAACCGGCCCGAGCGTGCGGCCTGGATCCGCGAGGATTATATAAAGAACACCGCTCGCCTTGACGATGCGCCCAAGGAGGCGCCCAAACCCGCGTCCGCTGTGAAAAAATCTAATAAGAAATAATCGGAATTTATTTAATACGATAAATAAAATTCTCTCGCTTTTTAAGTAATCTCGGCGCATATGTGTTTTTCCAAATCGCGCGCGCCCATGCCACGGCGCAGCGCGACCTTACCGGTGCTTCGCCCCTATCGGTCGCTTTCGCCTGGGCTTGCGCTTTAGCCCAACTTTTCATTTGACAAATCCTTGATGGGGCGGCGTGCGTTGGCCGCCTTCCAGCCTTCGCACAAGGCTACGGCGGACGCGGGCGGCGCGCATACGCTATATACTTAAATTATTTAATCTTCTCTTTGATATACCCCTGCCGGAGTTCGTCAATCGAAACCAGCTCGCCCTTGGCGTTCGCGACGAACCAATAGCTCCAGCCGTTGCACGACGGTAGTTTCTGAAGCACCGCGGGAACTTGATGAACCGAACCGGAAACATCACCCGAAACAAGCGATCCGTCCGCCCGCACCTCGGCGCTAAACTTGCCCCGCGCGTCGCAAAGCATAGTTCCGGCCGGAATTACGCCCGCCGCGACAAGGTCGCCGAACGGCACGCGCACGAACTCGCGCTTTTCCATGATGGAAATGTTATCGCCCTTTTTAACGGCGGCGATACGCTTGGACGCAGCCTTTACATACTTCGGCTCGCGCTCGATTCCTATATATCTCCGGCCAAGAGCTTTTGCAACAGCGCCGGTCGTGCCGCTACCGAAAAATGGATCAAGCACCACGTCGCCGGGTTTTGTGTTCGCCAAGATTACGCGATATAGAAGCTCCTCGGGCTTCTGGGTCGAATGCACGCTCTTGCCGTCCTCGCCGCGTATCCTCTCGCCGCCCTTGCATAGCGGTAAAAGCCAGTCGGAACGCATCTGTAATCCGTCGTTCAACGACTTCATAGCCTCGTAATTGAAGGTATATTTAGCCTTGCGCGATTTCGAACACCAAAGCATGGTCTCATGCGCGTTCGCGAAACGCGTGCCGCGGAAGTTCGGCATAGGATTCGTCTTCACCCAAATGATGTCGTTTAGAATCCAGAAGCCCAAATTTTGCAATATGCTGCCCACGCGATAGATGTTGTGATAGGAGCCGATGACCCACACGCACCCGTCGGGCTTTAATACACGCTTTACCTCGGCCAACCAAGATTGCGTGAACCAGTCGTAATCGGCCATGTTGTCGAACTTGTCCCAATAATCGTCTACGGGGTCAAGGCCTGTGTTGTCCGGGCGTATCAAAGTATGCTTTTTCGCCAACTGCAGGTTATACGGCGGATCGGCGAAAACCATGTCGACCGAGCCGGTCGGAATTGACTTGAGTTTTTCAATGCAGTCGCCAAGGATAATGCGGTCGGTTTCCATGATTGGATTTTAGCATGTAATGAGGGGCAAGTAAAGGATAAAGCCCCGCAAGCCTATGCGAGCTTGCCTCACAAAGGCCAACTGCTCGACTGATATATTGTGCTATTCCTTAAAGTGCGCGAGTAATAGTTGCACTTGCAAGAATATAAAACTATAATATTTCCATGGGACTTGTGTCGACGATAGAGTGGACGAACTCGACGTGGAATCCGTTAATAGGTTGCACTAAATATAGCGACGGGTGCAAGAATTGCTATGCCGATCGCATCGCGATGATGATGCAATCGCAAGGCATGCGCGGCTATGAAAATGGGTTTAAGTTGACCCTGCGACCGGAACGCCTCGATATCCCCTTGCATTGGAAAAAGCCACGTTGGATTTTCGTCGACTCCATGTGCGACTTGTTCCACGAGGACGTGCCGCTTGAGTATATTCAGAAAGTTTTTGCAATCATGCACCGCGCCGACTGGCATAATTATCAGATACTGACCAAACGGGCCGAGCGCATGCGAGAGCTGTCCGCGCATCTTGATTGGGCGCCGCATATCTGGCCGGGCGTGACCATAGAATCCGAGAAATATATTTCCCGCCTTGAAGATTTGAAAGCTATTAAGGCGAAACACAAATGGCTCTCGCTCGAGCCGCTTTTGACGCGCTTGCCGCGCCTGGATTTAACGGGCATAGATTGGGTTGTCGCATGCGGAGAGTCGGGCCGCAATGCTCGTCCTATGGAGCTTGATTGGGTCCGCGAAATACGCGACTTCACGCATGAACAGGGCAAAGCGTTTTATTTCAAACAGATGAGCGAGTATGGTTGTTATGGCAATGCGCCGCCGCCGCTGATTGATGGAAAATTATACCAGGAATTCCCCGAATTCGAAACCAAAGAGCCGAGTTTGTTCTGATTTCTGGTGCGCCGTCATAAACGAGTTGCAAACCGCTCGCCGCGTCTCTGTCATAGAAATAGCACCTTATTTAGCTAGGTTCGAGAATAAAGCTGAGTTCGCGTTATGTTCTTGACTTTTTAGGTGGTTTGTGGTATAGTGTAAAAATCAAGTGGGACGAGTCTATCTCGTCCTTTTTTCATATCAAAATAGGAGAGAAAAACTATGGCTAGTTTGCCCAAAAATATAACTGATTTAATGATGTCCGAAGCATACAACAACTCTATGCACCCAGACCATCCGGAAACTCGAGAAGAGGTAGATGGGTATTTCGAAAAAGAATTCGATGAAGACGCTTCTTCTCAAATAGTCTGGATTTGGTATGCTGAAATGGATGAGAAAACTTGCGCCACTTGTGCAGGTTTTCACACCGAAGTTTATAAAAATAGAGATGATATACCTCCACATCCACATCATCCTCATTGTAGGTGTTGGATAGAAGAGATTCCAGCAAATAAGAAAGAGAAAGAGAAAGAGCCTAAAATACGCAAGCCGGACAGGCAGGGACGTGGAAATTTTGGCGCACCGAGAAGCGGTGGACGAGAGCATGCCGGTATAGATATCGCTAGTGAACCAGGGGAGCCTGTTTATGCTTTAAGTGGTGGAACTTATACCAGACAAAACAAACCTTATGCCGATGATCCAAGATATACAGGCTTAGATATAAAAGACGATGATGGGAATACTAATAAATATATGTATGTCACCCCTATTATACCAGTAGGAACCGAGGTAAAAGAAGGAGACCTAATAGGGCGAACCCAACCCATATCGGATAAATATGAGTGCATGGGGAATCACTATCATTTTGAAGTGCGTGATACTGAGAACAATGCGATTGATCCAGACGAATACTTACCATCACATACTTTCAAATAGAGCTTGAGAAAAAAATCGTTTCTGATACTATTGCGGCATGAGGGTAATCGCGTTAATTCTCACATGCTTGTTTGGTTCTGTTGCTTTTTCACAAAGTGAGAGGATTTTTGACGCTTCCTTGATAAGCGAGATATATATTCCTGAGAAGCCATATGATTGGCCAAACTATCCGGCGTTCGTAGTATACAAAAATGAGAAAATACGCTTGACCGGAGATATCTTTAACTCTTGTAAGAATATTCATATTTCAGAAAGTAATGCCCATAAAAAATTGCCGGAAAACTGCCAATTCACTCTTTACTATGGTGACGATAAATATGTATGTGCAAACAGGGACTGTGAAAAAATCGATTATGAATTTATAATAGACATGGAAAGCGGTGAAGAATACCCGCACAGGTTTGAGTAAAATATGAGGAAATTCATAATAACTTTATTCATGTTATTTCCCACTATGGCACTTGGAAATTATAATGAAACACGCAATGGCATAATCGAACGCTCTTGGGTTTGGCAAGGAGTACTACATCAAAAAAAACTAAAAGGACCTGCTGTCAGGCAAGAACTGTTGGATATGTATCGCGCAGCGCACCCAAATTATAATTTTCCCAAAAACAGTGATGAATTGACTCAAAAGCAAACTAATCAAATCTTAGATTATTTTTTTGAAAACTATCGTTTCGGAGAAATAAAATATAAAGAAATAAGTAAAAAACTGTTTGAAATGTTTTTGGAAATACCTTTTGCCGATTTTGAAGTGGCAGTAAATGAAGTTATTCGCAAACATTATAAACTAGGGAAATATTGGGAAGGGGAAGAGTGGCGCAGGGAATATCAAGTTGACTTTTATGCTCCGTTTGGCTCTATTTCAACAACTAGCAAGTTAAGTAATATTAAACCAGAAAACGCCGAAAAAATTTTGAAATTATTAAACAAAGTACAATACTAACAATCGTCTTTTCTGGCGCGCCCGGCAGGACTGTCCGCTTCGCGCTCATCTTCGCTCATCGCCTATGGCGACCGGCATGCACGCCCGCCTTTCGCTCGATTCCTAACCTGCTTTATCCACAGGTTAAAATCCGCAAGACCTACCAAAATAAAACAATCCCGCTGAAGGGGATATTTATTTTCTGGTGCGCCCGGCAGGATTCTAACCTGCGACCTTCGGTTCCGGAAACCGGCACTCTATACAGCTGAGCTACGGGCGCGTGCCGCCTAATATACCCCATCGAACGCAAAAATCAAGTTTGTAAATCCCTTGACACCGTGCCACCCCGCGAATATAATATACGCACTATGGGTTTTAGCATTACGGAAATAAAGAAGGCGGCCAACACTGTGCGTATCGGGATTACTGATTCCGAGGCGGCGGCGCTTGTCTCCGATATGGATGGGCTTGACGCTTGGACGGCCAAACTGGCCGAGATCAAGACAGATGGCGTAGCACCGATGATAAGCCCGCTTGACTTCCCGCTCCCGCGCCGCACGGACACGATTACCGACGGCGACATGACGGCGGCCGTGCTCTCCAACGCGCCCAAAAAGGATGACGTGGACGAGTTTTACCTTGTTCCCAAAATACTCGAGGCATAATGAGAAGGCTGATTGACTTTATCCCTATAAAAACCGACTTCAAGGTTATGAAGCGTAGCCGTATATGGCTTGTCGCCTCCGCAATTATGGTTGCGCTTTCCATATCGGTCATCGCTACGCGCGGTTTCGCATGGGGGATAGATTTCTCGGGTGGAATTCTTGTCGAAGTCAAGCGCGAGGACAAGATCAACATAGATGCTTTGCGCGCCAAACTCGCCGAGTTCAGCCCCCAGATTCAATCGCAGGGTTCCGCCGGCGACATGGCATCGATCTATATCGCCCACGGCGGCAGCGACGAAGCGGCGATAATGGGCGAGCTTGCGAAACTAAGGACGGCAATCGGCACCGGTTATGAGTATCGCAACGTGCAAATCGTAGGGCCCAAGGTCGGCGCGGACCTTGTCAACGCAGGAATCCTTGCGGTCATCCTTTCGGTAATCGTCATGTCGCTCTATATCGGAATCCGGTTCGAGTTCCCGTTCGCGATGGGCGCGCTGATCTCGATCACGCACGACGTGATTTTGGCGCTTGCGATCATGAGCGTTTTCGGAATAAACTTCGACCTTATAACTCTGGCCGCGTTGATGACGCTTGTCGGATACTCGCTCAACGATACGATCGTCATTTACGACCGCGTGCGCGAGAATATCAAAAAGTTCAAGACCAAGCCGCTCCCCGACGTCATCGACCAATCGATAAACGAAACGTTTTCGCGAACGGTGATCACCGGCATAACGACGGTTCTGCCCTTGTCGATGATTTATCTTTTCGGCGGGACTGCGCTTGCCGACTTCGCTCTTATCATGTTGCTTGGCCTTGTCTTCGGTATTTGGTCGAGTTTGTTTATTTCCACGTCGATCCTGTTGCGCTTTAAGCAGCTCGGGACATAAACCTAAGGAGGGGGATATGAGGAAAGGTCTTATAACTTCGATCGCTGCGGCGCTGGTGGCCTTGATCGCTGCATCCGCCGAGGCATTCTGGGGCCGTCGCGCGCCGGAACCCGAACCGGAAAAGATTGTCTTCGAGGAAAATGTCCGGACTCGCATAGCAGGCCAGCGCGATATCCAAACCTACCGCCGCACGTCCTCTCCCCGTATCGAGCGCGGCCAGACCTTCGGCGAGTTCGACAACGTCGACGCGCGCGATTTCTATATAAGCCTCTTTTCTACCATCAACTCCAACTTTGTAAAGAACGCCTCGTTCGCCGATATGTTCAAGGCGGCGGTGGATTCCTTGGAACCGTTCACGAATTTCGAGCTTACCTATGCCGGCGGTCGCATGTTGGTGCACGATCGCAGCCTGAAGCTCCTTGGCTCGTATACGGTTCCCGATGCCGAGGATATCAACGGCTGGGCTAATACTTTCGTAAATCTTGTGATGCTGCTTCGCGACGTCTCGCCTACGCTGCACGCCATGCCGCAGCCCCGGCTGTATCAGCTGACCGCCACGTATATCCTGAAATCGCTTGACGAGTCGGCGTTCTATTTCGACGCGAACGAGGAGATGGAGATTTCCGATTCCACGCTTGGCTTCACATGGCGCCGGCTTCCTTCGGGGATTCAGGTTCTATCGATACTCGCCGGTTCGCCCGCCGCGGATTCTAATTTCGTAGCCGGTGATATGATAACCCACTTCAACACCGTTCCCGTTGCCAAGATGGCCGACGAACAGGTCGAGGCGGCGATCTCCGAACCCACGCCCTCCGTGGTCGGAATCAACTTTGTATCATACGTTTCCGGCCGCCCGGGCGAGGTGTTTTTAAGAAAGAACGAGCCTTCGTTCAGGCATTCGAACCTAGAGATTGTAAACGGCTTTCCGGTGCTTGTTCTTCATAACCTTGACGTCGGCGCGGCCAAGGAAATCGTCGGTCGGCTCGAGGGCGTAGACGTTTCGAACGGCTTGATAATCGACGCCCGCGCTACTGTCGGCGGCTCGGTCGACGAGGCGTTGGAATTGGCCAACCTGTTCATTTCGGGCGGCGACATGCTGCAAAGCTATGACGCCAACGGCGCGATAACGGCCTATGCAGCTAAGGCCGGCGACATCACGAACGGCGCGAACATAGTTCTTCTTGCGACCAACACCACTCGCGGCGCGGCCGAAACGTTCGTATTTGCGATGGATACAAGGAAGAGGGCGGTCTCCGTCGGCTCGCCCACGCACGGCGAAGGCACCGAGCGCCGCACGTTCCCCATTCACGGCAACCGCAAGATCCAGTTCTCGACGCGCAGCATATTCGACATGGAGTCCTTCCCGCTCTCGGGTGCGGGCGTAGCACCTCTGGTATGCCAACACTTCCTGCCCGCGGTTGATAACCTTCAAAACTTCCTTGACCGTGCGAAATTCGGATTGTTCGTGGACAATCGCGTGCGTATCAAGGCTCCATCGGCCAAGGACATCGCGGTCGTGCGCGACCTTTGTCCCGCAAGCTATCCGTTCACGGACGTGATGGCGTTCGGTATAGCGGTGGCATCTGGCATCCTTTCCGATCCGCGCGTCTATGAGAACCTGATCGCAAGCTCGAACATCGGATCCGCGACGGACGTTCGCCGCGGCACGGTTCGCCAGGGCTTCCGCCCCTCCGCTCCGACGGCACAGGAAACATCTAACGAGTGAAGAAGATTTTCATCATCGCGGGCGAGGCATCGGGCGACATCCTTGGCGCCGACCTTATCCGCGCCATGCCGGGCGTCCGGTTCGTGGGCGTGGGCGGTGTCGAGATGGAGAAGGCCGGCCGCTTCAGATCGGTTTTCAAAATCCGGGACATAGCGGTCATGGGGTTGTTCGAAGTGCTCTCGAAACTGCCTATAATTTGGTGGCGCAAACACCAAACTATCCAAGCGATAAAACGCGCGAAACCGGATATGCTACTTACTATCGACGCGCCGGGGTTTAATATAAGGATCGCGAAGGCTGCGAAGAAACTTGACCCCAAAATCAAATGCGTGCATTATGTCGCGCCGCAGGTGTGGGCATGGAAACCCAAGCGCGCGGCAAAAATCGCCCGCACGTTCGACGCGCTGTTATGCTTCTTTCCGTTCGAGGTTCCGTATTTCACGCGCCACGGCCTGCCGACTTTCGCGGTCGGACATACAAGCGTTGATATAAAAAGCTCGGCGAAAAAGCCGTCTGGCGAAACGGTGATAACGATGCTTCCCGGCTCGCGCCCGGCGATGTTGAAAAGGCTTCTGCCTATTTACGATAAGACGGCGGAGTTGTTGAACGCCCGCACCAAAAACCTGAAAATCCTAATGCCCGTAGTTGAAACGTCCGAAGAGCTGGTCGCGAAGTTGACCCGCGATTGGAAGATAAAACCCACGTTGATCAAGGGAAGACAAGCACGCTACGACGCCTTCAAAAAATCCCATGCCGCATTGGCGATTTCCGGCACGGCGGTTTTGGAGTTGGCACTTCTCGGCACGCCTACCGTCGTTGCGTATAAGCTTAGTCCGATAAGCTATTTCATCGCGAAACGTATTGTGAATATCAAATCCTTCACGCTCCCTAACATAGTTTTGAAGAAGGCGGTCGTGCCCGAGTTTATCCAGGACGCGGCGACGCCGGAGAAGCTATCGCACGCGCTCCTTAAATTTGTAAATGATAAGAAGGCGCTCGCGAAATACGAAGGCGAAATCAAGAGGCTGAAACCCCTCGTGGCACCCGCCGACCACCAACGCCCCTCGCAAAAAGCAGCTGCGATTATAAAGGGGCTTCTTAATGGATAAGATAATCCCGCTCTCGATTCCCGGCGCAGAATTAAGGTTCCTTGAACCGACGCCCGCCAACGCCGCCGAACTTTTCAACGTCATCGACGCCAACCGCGAATACATTGCCCCATGGCGCAACTCCACTACGGTAAAGAAAATCGGCCGGTCGGCGGACGCTCTTTCGGCCCTTGAAAAATATAAAACCGAATGGAATGAACGTAGCAAGTTTACGTATTGGATATTCTTTGATGGAAAACTGGTAGGCAATGCGCAGCTAGAAAATTTGAATTTCGAACACGGCAGCGGCAATATCGGTTATTGGCTTGCCGCCGATTATACGGGTCGGGGCATTGCGACCTCGGCCATTGCCGCGCTTGAGAAGATAGCTTTCGTGGAATTGGGCCTCTCCCGTCTCGAGATAAGGCTAAGTCCCGGCAATGAGCGCTCGGAAAATTTGGCGTTGCGTGCGGGATATGTATACGAGGGCACCGCGCGCCAGGATTATTTATCGACCTATAATAACACCCGCAACGACTCGAAAGTTTTTTCGAAATTGAAAAGCGAGTATAAGGGTTAATTATCCCCGCGAGTGTGTATACACGAGCTCGCCCACACAAACGCCAAATGCTCTTGGCGTTTTGGGGCAGAATCTTATATGAGATATTTAAGCGAAGCGCGGTGCGCCTAAAGGCGTAGTCTAAAATCTCTCCCAGCGGAGCCTTACTCTCCTTCGTCGAGTTGTCCGCAGTGAGAGATTTAGAATTTATATAATAATCTCGCACAACGCCACGTCATGCCCCGACGCAAGCTTCGCAACGCCGACCCGTCGAAACCCCAGGCGCGCGTAAAGTTTCCCCTGCGAGGCAAGCCATACACCGTAAGTAATCCGCAATGCCGGACACCCACGCGCCCGGGCAAAATCCGCCACCGCCGCGATCAATTTTGAAAAAGAAACCCGCCCTCGGAATTCGTCGGCAACCGCCAAGCGCGATATATAAAGCGCCTTCCCACTGGCCACGTTCGCCCAAAAGCCAAAAGAATCGTTCTCGCTTAAAACCGCAGCGAATGCAGGCTTCCCATCGATCAGCAATACATAAAACTCCTCGCGCGAACCGTATTTTTTAACAAGCGCTTCCGTCGTCAGAACTTCGGACTTCCACGAACCTATTATATCAAGCCCGCGCCGCGAATGCCACGCTCCGCCCTGTTGGATAATCGCCACCGCCGCATCGAAGTCGGCTTCAAGCCTCACACCGCTCCCCCGGCCGCGCGCTGATCAAGCCTTTGATGAAGGCGCTCGATTTTATCCGCCGCGATTTGATCAAGCTTGGCGTCGTCTATGCCATACATGTTTTTTATTTGCGCAAGCACCACGTAGACATCGGCAAGTTCCTCGGTGATTCCGGCTACATTGTCCCGGCCACGCGTCAAATTTTTGCAAAGCTCCTTGGTAAGCTCGGCCATCTCCTCGATCGCGATTGCGACCTGTGAATCGCGCCCGAGTGTTTTATATGCTCGGTCAAGTATTGCGATTTGTTCGTTTGTGAATTTCATTCTAATCCTATATGACGATTTTATGAACCGCATAGATAAAAGTAAAGCAAATAAGTTTCGGCTTGATTTTTGGGCGCTGCATGGTATATTACGGCCTGCTGTGGGTGATTAGCTCAGCTGGCTAGAGCACTTCCTTGACATGGAAGGGGTCGGAGGTTCAAGTCCTTTATCACCCACCATTTTTCTAATAGGACATGCATCATGAACATCATTCCCTTCGCCGATTTCGAGAGTGTGGAGCTTTTGGCCGGCACGATCACACGCGCCGAACCCAACGAGCGGGCGATCAAGCCTGCATACAAGGTCTGGGCCGATTTCGGCGAGCTTGGTATCAAACAAAGCTCGGTTCAAATCACGCACCACTACACCTGCGAAGAGCTTGTGGGCAAACAAATCATGGGCTGCATGAATTTGGGCGAAAGAAACATAGCCGGCTTCAAATCCGAATTCCTCCTCTGCGGCTTTCCTGATGCCGAGGGCAAGGTCGTGATCGTGTCGCCCACCCGCGCTGTGCCGAACGGCGCCAAGCTATTTTAATCCTTCCATTTGCCATTCCGATATGGTAAAATATCTCTATGAGAGTGGGCGATTATTTTGCCGGCATAAAGAAACTTAGACCCGATGGAAGTATCGAGGACGCCTTCGGCAATCCTATCAAGCAAAAAACTATTCCCGAGATCGAGAAAGAAATAGAAAAACTCGAATCCGAAGTCGAAGCGTTGAATAAAATATCCATGGTGCTGAACACATCCATGGTCAAATCGAAATCCGGTCCTATGGGCGGAGCCAAAGAAGCCAACGCCGCCGCCATAAAGGAAAAGGACGATCAGATAGAAAAATTGAAAGCGGAAATCGTAAGATTGAAAACCCTCGAAGAACTCAAATCCCTAAGGACATGACATGCAGATAAAAATCATCGGCTCGGATTGGGCGTTCGACGGCCTTAACACAAGCTTGTTTTTCAGGGACGATGCGGGGCGCGGCATATTGGTCGATTGCGGATTTTCCGTATTTCCCGAGCTTACGCGCCTAAAACTCCGCGGCGAAGTCGACGTTGTCCTGATCTCGCATCTTCACTCGGATCATACCGGCTCGCTCTGCACGCTTGCGGTCTGGGCGCGCATGTTCAACAAGAAGGCTGTTAAGATTTGGGGCGAAGGGGTGGGGGAGCTTTTTGATGTCCAGGGTATATTCCCCGAGGATTTCATACCGCTTCCGCCCGACGACCCGCTGGTCCCCGAGTTCATAAAGACCGGCCATATCCCGACCAAGGGCCATAACAACGCGCTATTCATAGCCGGCAAGATTTTGTATTCCGGCGATACGAACGAGAGTTTGCTTGATACCGATTACGCGCGCCGGGCGAAAATTATTTTCCACGAAGTGGTGCTAAGGGAATCGGCCTCGCACGTCCACTTTGAGACGCTTGTCGCCGTCCCGCCCGAGATCAAGGCCAAGACATGGCTTATCCACATCTCGCCGCATGAACGGGCCGAGATCACGCGCCTTGCCGCCGAAATGGGCTTCGCAGGTGTTTGCACGAACGGCCAGGAAATCGAGTGCTAGACATATTCTTAATAATCTTTGGCCTTGCCGTGCTTGTCAAAGGAAGCGACATAATGGTTGATGGCGCTTGACTTTGCAGACGCAAGGTTTTATTCTTCCCGCACTGCGGTGGGTATAGCTCAGTTGGTTAGAGCGCAAGGTTGTGATCCTGGATGTCGCCGGTTCGAGTCCGGTTATCCACCCCATTATTCTGTCATTCTGCGGCTTGACCGCAGAATCCAGTAAACATGAAACGAAGTGAAGCGGACAATCCGGTTATCCACCCCATATTTTCAATATAATCTTTCCAAGCCCGAAGGGCTGCGCGCTGAACGCCGCCCCCACGCAGATCAGCGCGCACTAGGAGTGCGCCGCCGCCAGCTCGGCGTTCATGGCTCTGCCCTTCTTTTCCCTTGCAATCCCGCCGCCAATCCTCTAAAATCCAACTCCATAAAAGGTGCCACATGACGCGATCTCAAACCGTTTCTAAAGCTTCGGACTGGAGCACAGTCCAAGGAGGCGAACAAAGCCATTGGTTGACTCCGGCGCCAGAATGTTATTATCTATCCCGGCGTTGGAAAGAACAGGGTAGTCGCTCTGTCCTTGATCACGGCTGCGGCCTTGGTCGCCACGCGATATTCTTGGCTCGCGAGGGCTTCGAATCCTCCGCCTTCGACCTCTCCGATGAGAGCTCAAAACACGTCGGTGAATATGCCGCCAAAGAAAATTTAGTTGTATCTTGCAGGACTGGCGACATGCTGGAATTACCCTATGCCGACGAAACCTTCGACGCCATTGTCAGCTTTGACGCAATACAGCATCAGGACACCACAGGCGTTAAAAAGTCCATATCCGAAATCCGTCGCGTATTGAAACCCGGCGGCGAATGTTTCATTACTTTGGGCAGCAAAGCTGGATGGGCCTGGCAGTATGATTTTCCCATGGTCGACGAGAATACCAAGTTGTGCCAGGATCCTGGCGGTCCCGAGCATAATGTTCCTCACTTCTTCGCCGACGACGATCAAATAGGCGGGCTTTTCGAGGATTTCGAAATCGTCGGCATGAGCCATGCGCAAAGATTCTATCGCGGTCGCCACGCGTTCCATCTAAGGGAAGTGAAAGGTTGCCCAGGTCTTCTTTCCGGTGGCTGGTATTACCATATCCTTGTTCGCAAAATTTAGTGTCAAGTTTTCTTGACTTCTCTACGCCAATCCTCTAAAATCCACCCATATTTTACAGGAGTTCCAACATGAAGATTAACAAGTCCAAAGCCATGCTCATAGCGGCGGTAATCCTATCCTCGTTCCTTGTCGTCGCACCGACGTTCCTGCCGCAAAGCATGACCCGCCACCTTCCCCAGTTTATTCAGGACAAACAGATCTCGCTTGGTCTTGACCTGAGGGGCGGCGCGTATATCCTTCTCGAGGCCGACCTTGACGGCGTTATTCGCGAGCGTATCTCCGGCCTTCGCGATACCGTGCGAAAGGAACTCCGCGGCGATCAAAACAAGGATATAAAGCCTATGGCCTATTCCAATCTTGCCGCAAATGACGGCGTGGTTTCGGTCTCGCTCCGCACACGCGAAGATGTGGGCGAACTCCGCCGCCGCATAATGGGCTCCCTTGGGGACGAGGTGATAGTTGAATCCGACGGCTTGACACTCCGGGTATTCTATCCCGAGCAGGCGATAGCGAAATTAAGGAACGACATCATGAACCTCTCGGTGGATATAGTCCGCCGCCGTGTCGACAGCCTTGGCAACAAAGAGCCGTCCATCGCGCGCCAGGGCGATAACCGCATTATGGTTCAAGTCCCCGGCGCCGACGATCCCGAACGCGTCAAGGAGCTTGTTGGCGCGACCGCCAAGATGTTCTTCTATCTTGTCGACGAAGAGGCGATGATGACCGGTCGTCCCGGCATAGACAATCTTGTGATCGACGGAGTGATTGTCAAACGCGCGGGATATATTTCCGGCGAGAACCTGACCGACTCGACCACCAACTTTGATAATAGGACGGGCCAGCCGGTTGTCACCACCGCATTCAATTCTTTGGGCGCCCGGCAGTTCGCCAAGATGACTACCGAGAACGTAGGCCGCAGATTCGCCATAGTGCTTGACGGCAAAGTCCTTTCCGCGCCCGTGATAAACGAGCCGATCACCGGCGGCCGTGGCCAGATTTCCGGCGGCTTTGACGTAAAGGCTGCGAACGACCTCTCGACCATGTTGCGTTCGGGCGCACTTCCCGCCGAACTGACCGTGGTTGAAGAACGCACCGTCGGAGCCGGCCTTGGCGCCGACTCTATCCGCGCGGGCGAAATCGCGTCGATCATGGCGATGGCCATAGTCGTGCTGTTCATGATTCTGTTCTATGGCACGCTTGGCGCGTTCGCGGGAGTGGTGCTGTGCCTCAACGTCCTTTTGATATTCGCTGGCCTTGCCATCACTGGCGCCACGCTTACGCTTCCTGGCATAGCGGGTATAGCTCTTAACATCGGTATGGCTGTCGACGCGTGTATCCTTATATTCGAAAGAATACGAGAAGAGCGCCGTGCCGGCCAGCCGACAATACGCTCGATCGAAAACGGATTCAACAACGCCTTCTCCGCTATCATCGACTCGAACCTTACGACGTTGGCTGTCGCGTTTATAATGCTCTCGTTCGGCAATGGCCCGGTTAAGGGCTTCGCCATCACGCTTATCATCGGTATCACCACCTCGCTGTTCAGCAACATCACGGTCCTAAGGTTCATAATGGAAACGTGGGCCAGGAACGGCAAGCCCAAGGAGATTAGGATATGATACTGACGGATTTGACGGCATGCGAGGCGCTGGCACTTCTTGAAAAGAAGGAAATAACTGCGACCGAACTTGTGTCGGCATATATCGCGGGCATGGCGAAACACAAGGAGCTCAACGCCTATATCACCGAAACCGCGGACATCGCGATTGCGGGCGCCAAGGCCGCCGACGAACGCAGGGCTAAGGACGCGAAACCCCGCGCGCTTGACGGCCTGCCCATAGGCGTAAAGGATTCCTTCTGCACCAAGGGAACGCTGACCACCTGCGCGTCAAAGATGCTTTATAATTTTATCCCCGGATATGAATCCACCGCCACCGCCAAGCTTTTCGACGCGGGCGTGGCCATGCTTGGTAAAACGAACATGGACGAGTTCGCGATGTGCGGCACTGGTCTGACCTCGCACTTCGGCGCTACGAAAAACCCGTATTCCAAGGCTGGCGAGTTTTTGATCTCGGCGGGCTCGAGTTCGGGTTCCGCGGCTGCTGTCGCAAGCGGCATGTGCATAGCCGCCACAGGCACGGACACGGGCGGATCGACGCGCGAACCGGCAAGCTTTTGCGGCGTAGTCGGCCTCAAACCTTCTTATGGCCGCGTGTCAAGATACGGCGTCGCCGCGATGGCCTCCTCGCTTGATACGGTCGGCATAATCACCCGCGACGTAGCGGACGCCGCGCTATTCCTTAAACACATGGCCGGCCGCGACGACCGCGACCCGACAAGCGCCCCTCGCGAAGTGCCGGATTACATGAAGTCGCTTAACCAGCCCGTCAAGGGCTTGAAAATCGGCGTGGTCAAGGAATTCAAAAACGACCAAATCGACCCCGAGGTGGCGGCCGGACTTGAAAACTCCATAGCCTTACTGAAAGCCCAGGGCGCCGAAGTCGTCGAAATCTCGCTTCCGCATTCGCTTGTCGCGATGACAGTGTATAACGTCATTTTCTCGGAAATGTATTCCAATATGTCGCGCTATGATGGCGTGCGCTATGGTTTCCGGGCCGAGGGACCGTTCGCCTCGCTTGACGACATGTATATGAAAACGCGCGGCCAGGGCTTTGGCAAAAACGCCAAGCGCAGGATAATCTTGGGCTCGACCGTCATGAACGAAAAATACCTCGAGCCCCTGTTCTTCAAGGCCCAGAAAGTCCGCCGCCTGATCGCGAACGATTTTTCCGCCGCATTCGCCAGCGTCGACGTAATACTTACGCCTACCATGCCGATTCCCGCGCCGCCGCGAACTTCTCCGTTGATAGTAAACGATTCGTATGGCACCTGGTTCGACATGGTTGCGCTTGTGAACCTAGCCGGCCTTCCGGCCATTTCGTTGCCCGCGGCCAAGACCGCCTCCGGCCTCCCTATCGGCGTTCAGCTGATCGGCAAAGCCTTCGACGAACCAACGATAATAAAGGCCGCGCACGCGCTCGAGAAGGCCGCGAAATTCGATAACCGCCCAAGCACGCTGATGGGGGCATAAAATGTATACGGTAAACAATAAATACGAAGTAAACATCGGGCTTGAGATTCATTGTCAGGTCATATCGGAATCCAAATTGATGAGCGGCTCGAGCGCGCGCTATGGCGGCACGCCCAACTCGCACGTTTCGTTCTACGACGCGGCATTCCCCGGCCAGCTTCCGTTGATAAACAAATTCTGCATCGAGCAGGCGATAAAGACGGGTCTTGGCATAAACGCCACGATCAACAAGACGTCGCATTTTGACCGCAAGCATTACTTCTATGCTGATTTGCCGTCCGGTTATCAGATTACGCAACAGTTCGCACCCCTTGTTGGGCGCGGCACTGTGGAAATCGTAAACGAGGAGGGCGTGGCGAAATCCATTCGCGTGAATCGCATTCACGTCGAGCAGGACGCGGCCAAGCTTATCCACGACCGCAATCCGAACTTTTCGTATGTCGATCTTAACCGCGCGGGCAAGGCTTTGATGGAGATCGTGTCCGAACCGGATATTTCTTCGCCTTACGAAGCCGGAGAATACGTAAAGAAAATCCGCGCGATGGTCCGCTGGCTGGGCACCTGCGACGGCAATATGGACGAGGGCTCGATGCGCTGCGACGTATCGCTTTCGCTCAGGCCGATTGGCTCGAAAACGCTTGGCACTCGCGTCGAAATGAAGAACGTGAATTCGGTCAAATTCGCGGTTCAGGCCGCCGAGTTCGAGGCCGAACGCCAGGCAAAAATCCTTGACGCCGGGGAAACTGTGGCACAGGAAACGCGCCTATTCGACCCCAATTCCGGCAAAACGAAATTCATGCGCAGCAAAGAGGACGCGATCGATTACAAATACTTCCCCGACCCGGATATTCTCCCCCTTGTGCTCGAGGACGGTTTGGTGGATAAGGTCAAAGCAGCCATGCCCGAAATGCCCGACGCCAAACGCGCGCGCTATATCGCCGAGTTCGGAATGTCCGACGCGAATGCGGCACAGCTTACCTCCGACATAGCATTCGCGAATTATTTCGAATCTGCGGTGAAGTCGTGTCCCGACGGCAAGTCGATTTCGAACTGGATCTTGGGCGACCTCTCTGCCCTTTTGAACGAGGCCAATTCTTCCATCGAGGACTCGCCCGTTTCCCCCGGCGCGCTTGCAGAATTGGTGAACATCATAAACGACGGCACGATTTCCGGTAAAACGGCCAAGGACGTGTTGGGCTTTGTTTACACCGAGCGCAAATCGCCGAAGGATATTGTCGCTGCCAAGGGTCTTGCCCAAATCTCGGACACCGGGGCTATCGAGAAGGCCATAGACGAAGTTATCGCCTCCGCCCCCGACAACGTTGCGCAGTATCGTTCGGGCAAGACGGCGCTTTTCGGCTGGTTCGTGGGCCAATCGCTCAAAGCGCTCAAGGGCCAGGGCAACCCCGCCATGGTCAATGAAATTTTGAAGAGTAAGCTGGGATAATCCCCGCGTGTTCAAGCCTAATGTGTAGTATAGTCCGCTTTAGCCTTTTGACGTCATTACTCCATGTGATTATATTGATCCGCATGAATAAAAGCTGGCTGTTTTGATCACTAGTTCTTTTATCCGGCGGTATTCTCAGGATTTTTTGTATGATGGCATCCGCGTTTAACACGGTTTCTTCTTGAATAGTAAGGCGGCGCGTTAGTTCTGGTATTTGGTTTGTATTATGCTCTATATTCATTTTAATCTTTCAAAGGTCGGAATATTACCATAATTTTGCCCCTCAGTAAATAGGGATTTTAAGAAAAAACTAACATAAATCCCCGTATTTCCCCTTGCTTTTTCACAAAAGCCCGTCTATAGTTCAGAAAACGAAATTTCGGGGGTTTGCCATGTTATCATCAATAGCGGGATTGTTCTCAAGCGACATCGGCATAGACCTTGGCACCGCGAACACGCTTATTTTCGTAAAAGACAAGGGCATAGTGCTTAACGAACCCTCGGTTGTTGCTATCACAGAGGGGGAACGCGGGGTCAAGGAAATCTTGGCCGTTGGCGAGGACGCAAAGAAAATGTTGGGCCGCACGCCCGGCTCGATTCAGGCGATACGACCCCTAAAGGACGGAGTGATCGCAGACTTCGAGGTCGCCGAGGCGATGATAAAGCATTTCATCAAGAAAGTCCTTTCCTCCAAAACCTTTACATTTCCAACAGTGGTGATCTGCGTGCCCTCGGGATCCACCGCAGTTGAACGCCGCGCGATACAGGAATCGGCCGAGGTCTGCGGCGCGCGCAAAGTCTGGCTTATCGAAGAGCCTGTGGCGGCCGCAATCGGCGCTGGCCTTCCGATCAACGAACCCAACGGCTCTATGGTCGTCGACATCGGCGGCGGCACGACCGAGGTGGCGGTCATGTCCCTTGGCGGCGTAGTCTATGCCCGCTCCGCAAGATCCGCGGGCGATAAAATGGACGAGGCGATCATCAACTATATCCGCCGCAACCATGGCCTCCTGATTGGCGAACGCAGTGCCGAGATTATCAAGAAGGAAATCGGCTGCGCCGTCCCCGACGAAGGGGCAGGGCGTGTTATAGAAATCAAGGGCCGCGACCTTGGCACCGGTATCCCGCGCGAGCTGACGTTAAACGAAGCGCAAATCGCCGAGGCTCTATCCGAGCCCGTGCACGAAATCATCGAGGCGGTCAAGACCGCGCTTGAAAACACGCCTCCCGAACTTGCCTCCGACATCGTGGACAAGGGCATAGTCCTGACCGGCGGCGGCGCGTTCCTAAGAAACCTTGACTACGCGATTCGCCACGCGACCGGCTTGCCCGTTTCCATCGCAGATCAGCCGATATACTGCGTCGCGCTCGGCACCGGCAAGGTGATAAAGGATATAAAATCTTACCGACATATTTTAACTAGCATGTATTGATTTCAAATTTCCCCTTCGGGGGATTTTTTTTAACCGGGGGGACAAAGGAAAAGACAAAGATGAAAGTAAAAAGCAAACCCGCCACCGTAGTGATAAGATTCCTCATGCCCAACAATCACGTGGTCGACGTTGCCATTCTGTATACTAGATTAAACACGTTCCTCGTCGAGCTTGAGAAATTCAAGATGGGGCTTAGGGCGCCGCTGATAAGCACTTCCGGCTATAATATGACGGGCGAAAACTCGACGGTTTACTACCACCTCGCGAACTGCGCCGATCATAACAAGTCATGCCGCGACAAAGGCTGTAAATCCTGTAAGCCGTCCATAGGCAACCTCGTCGCCCTTGCGAAACAATATCGGAAATAAATCCTTGCGCTTTTGAAATCGATCGCCTAGTTTTAAGGGACAAATTTTTAATCCGAGGGGCGGAAAGAAAAATAAATTGATTATAGACGCGAACAAATCGGACTTAAGCTTAAATTTATATTGCCCTCATTCTTCAAGCAGGACGTTTTCTCTGCTATTGGTCCAGTTGGCGACGTTCGACACCGCGTTCGAGTATGGATTCAAAAACGAATCCCCAAGTTTTCGCGTGGCCTGCAACGCCATCGCCGGCAAAGAAGGTGTCAAGGTCGACAACCCGCGCAAACACTCCATCATATTCGCCAAGGGCGAGCACTGCGCCGACTGTCGGAACGACAAATACGGCAAATGCTTCGATTGCGACAAATATCCCGGCATAGGCAACGCCGCCGAACTTGCGCGTCAACTCGCCTCGCAAAAATAAAGCGATTCGCCCCAAAAAATGCTTGCACTTTCAAAGCCGATAGGCTATAAAAGCCCATACTCTAACCCGATTTTCAAGGTGCCTATATGACCAACCAAATTCTTATGCCCAAGTCCACCGCCATCTGGCTTATCGAGAACACGTCGCTTTCCTTTGGCCAAATCGCCGATTTCTGCGGCATGCACGTCCTCGAGGTTCAGGCCTTGGCCGACTCGGAAACCTCCAACTTCTCGGGCGGCTTCTCGCCGATCGTGAACAACGTCCTTACCTGGGAGGATATACGCGCGGCCGAAGCCGACCATAACGTCAAGCTTGCCGGCAACAAGGTGCTTGGCGATTTTATCAAGGAATCCAGCAAGGTCAAGGCGCGCTATACGCCGATGTCCATTCGCTCGAACCGCCCGGACGCGATTTTGTGGCTTGTCAAAAACCACCCGGAACTTTCCGACGCGCAAGTCTGCAAACTTGCCCGCACCACGAAGCCGACTGTCGAGGCGATTCGCAACCGCACGCACAAGGCGATGGCCGACCTCGAGCCGAAATCCCCGGTCCTTCTTGATATTTGCTCCCAGCTTGAATTGCAGAATGCGATCGAAGCCGCGAACAAGAAAAAGCCCGCCTAACCGCCCAACCCTGCCACCTAGGAGCTCCCCCGATGCCTAGCAAAAAGCAATCCAAGACAAGCGCGACAATAAAAACGACCGCATCGCTCGACGCGGACGAATTCTTGATTTCCTCGCTATCGACCCATTTGCAAAAACTTGTCCGCAAGGTCAAAAACCGCGGCCACGTCGCAAAGAATGATGTTGAAACTGCGCTTGCCGCCGACGGCCTTTCCACCGTCGAGGTCGAGGACGCGCTTGCCCACATCTCGGAACTTGGTATCGATGTGCGCGAGGAATACGGCGACGACGAGGAGCTTGATATCTTAAACGATTCCGCCGACGAGCATGACGACGAAGAGGAAGAGGCCGAAACCGCCACCGCCAAAACGCACAAGGCCGACTCCCGCGCCTTCCTTGACAACGAGGCGAAGGAACCCGCGTTTGTTGATTCCGCGTCAAGCGATCCGGTAAGAAACTACCTCCGCGCGATGGGCTCTATCGAGCTTTTCACACGCGCCGGTGAAGTCGCCATCGCCCGCCGCATAGAATCAGGTAGGCACCTTATGATTCAGGGGCTGTGCAACTCCCCCATGACGCTAAGGAAAATCCTATCGTGGTATCAGATGTTGCAAAAAGAGGAAGTGCTTCTGCGCGACATAGTCAACCTCGACCTTATGTATGGCGACGCGTTCGTGAACGCCGATATGGAAGAAGAAGAGGACTCCGACGAAGACGAAGAGGAATCGGAATCCGAAGAATTTTTCGAAGAGGGCGGCTCTGCGTCGATCGCTACGATGGAGGCCTCTCTTATGCCCTCCGTTCTTGAAACTCTTGGCCGCATAAAGCATGTCTACGCTCGCATAGAAAAGCTCGACCGCGACCGTCCCGCCAAAAAGGACAAGGCCGAGTTCGCGAAGTATGAATCGAAACGCGACAAGCTCGGCACCGAACTTGTCGACACCATGTCGACCATCAAACTTTCCGACACCAAAATCGCCGAGGTCATGGACGAGATGGTGGAAAAAAACCGCAAGCTCCTCTCGCTCGAGGGACGCCTGCTCCGCCTTGCCGAATCCGCACGTATCAAGCGCGAGGACTTCCTCGCCCACTATCGCGAAACCGGACTTAGCGATTCGTTCATGCGCCTTATCCCGAAACTCGACGGCAAGGGCTGGCAGAAACTTGCCACCACGCTCCTCCCGGACGTGAAAAAAATCAAGGCCGAAGCTGACGCGGTTTCCGCCGAAACCGGCCTTCCGATCGACGAGTATAAATCCGTCGTCGAAATCGTTCGCAAGGGCGAGCGAGAAGAAGCCCGCGCCAAAAAGGAAATGATCGAGGCCAACCTCCGCCTTGTTATTTCGATCGCGAAAAAATACACCAACCGCGGCCTGCAGTTCCTCGACCTTGTGCAGGAGGGCAACATAGGCCTGATGAAGGCGGTCGACAAGTTCGAATACCGCCGCGGATATAAATTCTCGACCTATGCCACCTGGTGGATCAGGCAGGCGATAACCCGCTCCATAGCCGACCAGGCACGAACGATTCGCATACCCGTCCACATGATTGAAACTATCACTAAACTCAAGAAGACCAGCCGCGTGATGATGCAGGATTTGGGCCGCGACCCGACACCCGAGGAGCTGGCCAAGAAAATCAACATGCCGATTGAAAAGGTTAGGAAGGTCATGCACGTGGCCAAGGCTCCGATCTCGCTTGAAACGCCCGTCGGCGACGATGAGGATACGTCCTTCCGCGACTTTATCGAGGACGTGAACGTCGTGCGCCCGCTTGACGCCGTGGTCAACTCCAACCTTCGCGAGATTACGTCGCAGGTCTTGTCTTCCCTTACCCCGCGCGAGGAACGAGTGCTCCGCATGCGCTTCGGCATAGGCATCAACACCGACCACACGCTCGAGGAAGTGGGCAAGCAGTTCGGTGTTACAAGGGAACGTATCCGCCAAATCGAGGCGAAGGCTCTGCGTAAACTCAAGCACCCGACCCGCGCGAAGAAGCTCCGCACGTTTATGGATTGATTGCGCTAAATCCCAAATCCGATTTTATGGGCAAGCTAGCCAGGCCTCTGGCCGCAGCGACGCCGGGCCCCATGAAATAGGATTTATGCCTTTACGCGCAAAGCGCGATTGTAGGGGGGGGCGGCGCAAAGCGCCTTATATAGCAAATATTTAATCTGCCTAAAAAAGCCAAGAGCAGTTGGCTTTTCTTAGGCGAGCTCGTGGCCAAGCCAGCTCGCGCTATTTCAATTAGTTTGATAACCCATCAACGCCTGCTCAAGGAATTGCTCCGGCGGAATTTTGATTTTCAAACAGTCCCGAAGCTGCTCGTTCGCCTCCGCCCGCTCGTCGAATATCGACATTTCCCTGTTCACGAAGTCGATACCGTTGCCGCGTTCAAGAAGTCTTTGGCGAATAATTTCCCGGGCGCCCGGCGGAGAATACGCGCACGCGTATTTTATGTTTCGCTCGTCAAGGGCGGCGCGCACGCCCCGGCTCATGGTCAAAAGGACCAGGTCGTATGACTTGGCATGTTTTATGATTGCCTCGATATAGTCCCGGATATAGTTCGGGTTCGGATGCTTCCATGCACCCTTGTTCCGCTCGGCCAGTTTCGGGTCCCAGTCCAGGTATTTATAAGGGCTTGACGCCAAATCGATGACGTTTTCATATTTCTGCCCCATTGTGGTTTTACCTATGGCCGGCGTCCCACAGATAATATTGAAGTCTTGGTTCCAAGTGAACTTCATGACGTTTTTTTCCGCTTCTCGCGCGTAAAAACCACAACGCCCTTCTTCACGGAAACCTTGTATCCGCCAAGCGTCGCCCCGCGGAATCCGGGCGTAAGCAACCGAGCGTATAATCTTTCAATCGAGGCAAGCCGCGGAGCATACTCGCCGCCCAATCGCTCCGCCAATACGCGATACGCCACCTCAAGCGGCAGAGCCCGCAACGCCTCGACACTCAATTCTCCACACAAAGCCGCAGCGACATAAAACTCGATTGCCTCCGCCGCGCGCCGCAGATTAGCCGCCGCCAAAGCAATCCGCTCGACCGGCAAATTCAAGGCGGCCATGGCCTTTCGGACTTTCACACGCGTAAATTTATCGTCGATATTAGACGGATCCTCGACCCACTCGATGCCACCCGAGCGCAGCAAATCTTTAAGCCCCTCTTTCCTGAAATCAAGCAGGGGGCGCACAATCCGCACGCCGTCGCGCATTGAATCCTCTTCCATCGCCGCCAACCCGTAAACGCCCGACCCGCGCATCAAATTAAGGAAGAAAGTTTCCGCCTGCTCGTCCATCTGATGCCCGACGAAAAGCGCGTCGAACCCCCGCTCGCGAACCCAGTCGCAAAGCAGACCATAGCGATACTCCCGCGCCGCCGCCTCGATATTAGACTTGGGAATTTTTCCTTTATGAACCAACACCTCGGCCTTCAACCCCATGGATTTAAGCCGCCGCGCAACCAAAGCCGCCTCGCGCCCCGACTCTTCCCGCAAACGATGGTCAACGATTAACGCCACGATTTCGCAACCGCCCCACTGCCGCGCAAGAAAAGCCAGCGCCATACTGTCCGCTCCGCCCGAAACCGCAATCGCGATTTTTGCGCCCCGTCCGAACCAAAAGTCCATTTTCCTGTTGAATATTTCTTGCATGGACAGTATGATAGCGACCATGAGGAAATTTAGCAACTTGTATTTGCTTGGCATCATGCTGGCGGCCATATTTATCATATTCTCGCCCAATGAAAAAAAGGCGCCGTCAAACGATAATGTAAAGGTCCTCGACTACTCGGAATTGATGACGTTGGTAAGAACCGGCGAGGTCGAAAACCTTACCATCATGGGCGACCAAGCACGCGGTAAAACCAAGGGCGGCGAGGCGTTCATGGTCAATGTTGTCATATCGAATCTCTTTCTTGAACAGCTCGACAAGTCCGGCGTGAAAACAAAATTCGAGCGGCCGCAGCCGGCATTCGGCATATCCCGCGCGCTGGATCTCCTTGGCACATTTCTTTGGTTCGCGATACTGTTCATGATATTCAGGTCGATGAAGGGCGGCGGCGGATTGGGCGGCCTTGGCGGCTTCATGCGCGGCAACACTCGCGTAGTCGAACCCAAAACGACCAAGGTCATGTTCACCGACGTCCTTGGCATAGCCGAAGCGAAAAAAGAGGTAAGCGAAATCGTCGACTTCCTCTCGGACCCGGAAAAGTATTCTCGTATCGGCGCAAAAATTCCCAAGGGAGTTTTGCTTGTCGGCCCTCCCGGCACGGGTAAAACTTTGCTTGCTCGCGCGATTGCGGGCGAGGCGGGCGTGCCGTTCCTCTCCATTTCCGGCTCTGATTTCGTAGAGATGTTCGTAGGCGTCGGCGCAAGCCGCGTCCGCTCGCTTTTCGAATCCGCCAAAAAACGCGCGCCGTGCCTTATCTTTATCGACGAGATCGATGCGGTCGGACGCCAACGCGGCGGCGGCTTCGGCGGCGGCAACGACGAGCGCGAGCAGACCTTGAACGCCCTCCTGGTCGAAATGGACGGCTTTGAAACGAACGAAGGAATAATCATAGTCGCGGCCACCAACCGCTCGGACGTTCTTGACGACGCGCTCCTTCGCCCTGGACGTTTCGACCGACAAGTCCACATACCATTGCCCGACATCAAGGGGCGCGAGGAAATCGTCGCGAAATATCTAAAGCAAATCAAGATCGCGACCGATGTCGACGCGGAAGTTATCGCCCGCGGCACGCCGGGATTTTCCGGTGCCGAGCTTGCGAACCTGGTCAACGAAGCGGCACTTATGGCCGCGCGTTTCAACAAGAAGGTCGCGACGCAAAAGGAGTTCGACTTCGCCCGCGACAAAATCCTTATGGGCGTAGAACGCAAGTCGCTTTCCATGACCAAGGACGAGATAAAGATGACCGCTTATCACGAGGCCGGGCACGCGATCTGCTCGGTCGTCCTGCCCGAGGTCGACCCGATACACAAGATTACGATCGTGCCCCGTGGCGGCGCGCTTGGCATGGTCCAACACCTTCCCGAACGCGACAAGGTCAGCCGCAACATCACCGAAATCAAAAACAATATCGCCGTCGCGATGGGCGGCCGCGCGGCCGAGGAAATTTTCTTTGGCGCCGGCAAAATCACTACGGGCGCGGAATCCGATATATTCCAGGCCACGCGCCTAGCAAGGCTTTCCTGCACCCGCTGGGGCCTTAACGACAAGCTTGGCCATGTGTTTTACGGCGAGTCGATGCCGGCATACGACGGCCAAAGCGCGAAAACCAACGTGTCCGACGAAACCGCTAAGCTTATCGACCTCGAGGTTAAATCCATGGTCGACGCGGGACACAAGCTTGCGCGTGAAACGATTATGAAAAACAAGGCCGCGATCGAACGCCTTGTCGCAGCATTGCTTGAACACGAAACCTTGGGCGGCGACGAAGTCAAACTTATCGTATCCGGCAAGGAAGCGTTCAAGAAAAAACACGACGCCGGCGCGAAAAAACCGCTTGTCCGCACCTCGACCTTCGCCCCCACAGTGGCTGCGCCAACTGCCGAACCTAAATCCGCCGACAAAAAGAAGAAGGGTAAAGATGCTGAATCTGAATAGGATATATAAAAGGCAAAAAACCGCCTCCGATTCCGCCGCTCCCTCGGTGCTTGTCCGCATTTGGCGCGATTATACTCGCCGCTATATGGGAAGCATTCTTCTTGCCATGGTCTTCATAATACTTACCGCCGCGGCCGAGGCGTATTCCGTAGCGCTCCTAAAACCGATCTTCGACAACGGCTTTACCGAGGGTTCGATGGCGATGTTAAAATTCCTAAGTCTCCAGATCTTCGCGATTTATGTGATCAAAGGCGTGCTTGGATACTTCAAGATGGTGTTGATGACCACCGTTTCGCAAAAAATCATAAGGGAGATCCAGCGGCGGCTCTTCAACCACCTCTTATCTCTTGATATGAATTTCTTCAACCGGAATTCAAGCGGCAAGGTGATTTCGCGCATGGTCAACGAAACGGACAAGATGTCGCAGATCGCGATCACTTTCATAACGCAAGTTTCCAGGGACGCGATAAGCTGTATCTCTATGTTCGCCATCATGATTTACTTTTCCTGGCGCACGTTTTTGTTCGTCTGCATCATGTTCCCGATCGGCGCGTTCCTTGTCAAAAAGCTAAGGAAGAAGATGGGCGAAATGGCTGGCGAGTTCGCGGATCTCCAGGCCAAATTCATGGCCTATCTTATCGAATCCTTTGCCAACGTGCGCGTGATTAAATCGTATAACATGGAGAAATACGAGCGGGGCCGCGTCGACGAAAATGTCGAGCTGCTCTACAGCCGGACGGTCGGCATGACCAAGATCACCGCGCTGACGACCCCGATAATGGAATCGCTTTCCGGCGTTGTCATCGCGGGCATCTTGATGTTCGGCGGCATGCAGGTGGTCGAAGGCTCGCTTACCATCGGCGGTTTCGTTGCCTTCCTTGGCGCGTGGGTTAGTGTGTATAAGCCGCTGAAATCGCTGACTCAGTTCCATGTTAAAC
Organism: Alphaproteobacteria bacterium; assembly: GCA_009785175.1. Taxonomy (GTDB): domain Bacteria; phylum Pseudomonadota; class Alphaproteobacteria; order Rs-D84; family CACZYB01; genus WQWV01. Next base: position 3,991 of record WQWV01000009.1, on the reverse strand, counting down.
TTCAGGCCGCCAAAGCCGGCGCCGAGCGCATCTACGCGATCCTCGATACCGAACCCACCATCAAGGACAAGCCGAACGCCAAAGAAATAAAGAACCTCAAGGGCGATATCTGCTTTAATAATGTATGCTTCGAGTATGACGAAGGCAAACCGATACTTTCGAACGTTTCGTTCGACATTCCGGCGGGCAAGACCGTGGCGCTTGTTGGTTCGTCTGGCGGCGGTAAAACTACGATAGCGCAGCTTATCCCCCGGTTCTGGGACGTAAAATCCGGCCGGGTCTTGATCGACGGCGTGGACATACGCGACCTGAAACAATCGTTTTTGCGCGACAAGATTTCTATCGTCAACCAGGACACGCTTCTATTCGACGACACTATCCGAAGCAACATAGCCTATGGCGGGGGCGGCTCGGCCGAAAACGTCTGCAACGCCAAGTTGCTCGCCGCGTCCAAAGCCGCCAACGCGCACGAGTTCATTTCCGGCTTCGAAAAGGGCTACGATACCCAGATCGGCGAGCGCGGCGTCATGCTCTCCGGCGGCCAGAAACAAAGGATTTCCATCGCCCGCGCATTGATCAAGGACTCGCCTATATTATTGCTTGACGAAGCCACAAGTGCATTGGATACAAAATCCGAGGCTGAAGTTCAAAACGCGCTTACCGCGCTGATGAAAAACCGCACTACGCTTGTCATCGCCCACCGCCTTTCTACCATAGTCAACGCCGACAGGATTCTTGTCGTGAATAACGGGCGCATAGTGGAATCCGGCACTCACGACGAGCTCTTGGCGCAAAACGGCGAATACGCCAAGCTTTACAATATGCAGTTCAAGGACAAGAAGACGTCCAAGGGGAAAAAATGAGATACGCACTTTTAATAGCGCTTATTGCCGCAACCGCCGCGTGCGGGGCGAAAACTTCGCTCCCGAAACCTGCCGACGCCCAATGGCCGCGAACCTATCCAGCAAATTAAGGAGGAAAACAATGAGAGCAACAACAATCCTGGCATTCCTGGCTATCATGTATGTGCTACAGGCCGGCTCGTCTATATTCATACCGTTTTTCATGGCGGCGTTCATCTGGCTTCTGATTTTTATGATGAGCGGCGCGATGAGTGCGCGTCTTCATAAATGGGGAGCGCCGAAGTTCGCGTTCTATATTTCTCGCACTGTTGCCATAATAGCGATCGCCGGCGGCGCGTGGGTTATCACCTCGATCATAGCGCATCAGTCTACGGCGGTTGTCGGCGGGTTCGAGCGCTATATGCCCAATATAAACTACTTCATCGGATCTATTAACGACCGCTATGGGCTTGATCTGGACATAGCGTCCGTCATGGCCTCCATCGACATGAAACGGATCGCCGCCACGGTGTTCCAACAAAGCGCCGGCATAATGCAAAGCTTCTTCATGGTGCTCCTATACCTCGTCTTTATGTTGCTCGAGGAACAGTCGATGAAGAAAAAACTCCCGCTTTTGTTCAAGGACAAGAAGCAGTTCGACAAGAAGATGATCGAGAATATCATAGTCAATATCCGCACTTACCTTTTGGTGAAGACCTGGGCAAGCCTTGCGACCGGCCTTTTGGGATTTTTACTAATGTTGTATTTCGGCATAGACTTCGCGCTGTTCTTCGGCATGCTGCTTTTCGTCGGAAACTATATCCCGTTCGTAGGCTCGATCATAGCCTCGATACTTCCCGTGCTTTTGGCGATCCTTCAATTTCCTGACTCGCTCGCTCCCGCGGTCGGCCTCGGCATAGGCCTTTTCGCGATACAGATGGCTGTGGGTCAGCTATGGGAGCCGCGCTATTTGGGCAACTCGGTCGGCGTAAGCCCGCTTGTCCTCCTCCTATCCCTTGTCATCTTCGGTTGGATCTGGGGCATAGCCGGCATGTTCCTCTGCGTTCCCATAATGATAATCGTGAACATAGTGCTTTCGAACATACCGTCGACCAAAAAGCTTTCCATACTGCTAAGCCACGAAGGAGGCAAGGAATGAAAAGGATTTTCGCATTGTTGTTCATAGTCGTCATCTCCGGCTGCGCGTGCAAATGCCGCATAAACGAATACTCGCCCGAGGACAACAAACTTTCGATCCCGCCGGAATTGCGCCGCGCTTCGGCCGCTAAATAGAGGCGCTTATGTCCGAGGCCAAGCTTACCCCGATGATGGAGCATTACAACCGCGTCAAGGCGGAGAATCCCGACTGCATACTTTTCTATCGTGTGGGGGATTTTTTCGAGCTTTTCAAAGAGGATGCGGTAAAGGCCGCGGCGATATTGAATATCCAGCTGACCACTCGCGGTTCGTCGACCAAGATGGCCGGCGTTCCGGCGCATGCCCTCGAACCGTATGTTCAGAAGTTGGTAAATTCCGGCGAGCGTGTTGCGCTTGTCGATCAGCTTGAAACACCCGAGGAGGCGCGTGCGCGTGGCGGGCAGGGCACGATGATAGAGCGCGGCCTTGTGCGTATATATACGGCTGCAACTATCACCGAGGACGAGCTTATCTCCGCCGCCGCGAACAACTTCCTTGCGAGTGTCGAGCGTGCCGATGGCAAATCCGTAGCCTATCAGATCGCGCTTGTCGACATATCTACTCTCGAGATCGAGCTTATGGCCCCGACGGCGGATTTATATTCTGCCATAGCGATAAAGAATCCGGCCGAGATTTTGATCGACACGGAAATTCTGAACGATCCAGCGCTTGCGGATTTTGTTGCGAACTTCAAGGAGCGTCTGGTGGTGCGTCCGTCGTTGGGGCTTGAGATTGCGGACGGCAATTTGCAAAAATATTTCGGCGCAGTTGTCGGCGATCATTTTACGTCGCTTGAGAAACAGGCCATAGCCAAGGCGATTTCATACATCGAGATGACGCAGATCGGCGCCGCGCCCAAGTTCCGCTTTCCGACTCGCACCGGCGGCAATGGCACGATGGAGATCGACGCGTTCTCGATGTCCAACCTCGAGGTTCTGCGCGCCGCCACACCGAACGGCAAATCTTTATTCGACGTTATAGATTTTACTAAAACGGCCAAGGGCAAGCGCCTGCTGGCTTCTCGCCTGCAAACCCCGCTTACCGATCCGGCCGCGATCAACGCGCGCCTTGACGACGTGGCGCAGTTCGCCGGCAATGCGAAACTGGCCAAGGACACGCTTGATATCCTTGCACAGACCTCCGACCTTGAACGCATAATGGCAAGAGTGGAGTTCGGTCGCGCGAACGCCCGCGATTTGCTTGCTGCTCAAGCCAGCATACTTTTCGCGCCGACTCTTCAAGACCTTCTGCGCGATACGAAATACAAGCTCTCCGCCCCGCTTGAAGTGGCGAAAAAAATCCGTGGTGCGGTTATTAATCCGGCCGAGTCCGAAAACAAGAGCAGCGAGATTATCAAAGAGGGCTATAGCGCCGAGCTTGACAACCTCCGCCGCCTCTCCACCGATACGAAGAAAGTTATCGCGGAGTTGCAGGCCCGCTACGCCGCCGAAACCGGCATCAACACGCTTCGGATAAAGTATGTCGGCACGACCGGATATTCTGTCGAGGTTCCGAACCAGAAGGCATCCGTTTTGATGGAGAATAAACTCTTCTCGCACCGTCAAAGTCTTGTGAACGCTGTGCGTTTCACGACTGCGGAACTAATGGAGCTTGATGCGAAAATTGCATCCGCGGGGGAAAAGGCAAACGCTCTCGAGCGCGAACTTTTCACGGCGCTTGTAGGCGAACTCAAATCCGAATCTGAAACCATCGCGACCTACGCCGCAACGCTTGCCGAGCTGGACGTGTCCGCCGGCCTCGGTCTTGCCGCGGCCAAGAATAATTGGACTCGCCCGATGGTCGACACCTCGCTTGCTTTCGATATTTCCGCCGGTCGTCATCCTGTGGTCGAGGACGCGCTAAAGTCGCGGCAGAACCAGTTCATCCCCAACTCCGCTAAAATCGAAGGAAGCGAAAAAATCTGGTTGCTGACGGGACCCAACATGGCGGGT
>WQWV01000008.1 GCA_009785175.1 Alphaproteobacteria bacterium | reverse complement strand
GCGCAAGCTTTGCAGGAGGGATTTATAGCTACGCCGAAGGCGCCCCCCTTTTTTTGAATCTCATATAGAATCTTGCCCCAAAACGCCAAGAGCAGTTGGCGTTTGTGTGGGCGGTGCGAGTGCTTTGCAGTTTGCGGTTAAATCTCGATCGCATTCGCCGCCTCGTCAAGCCGCTACCTGCCGTTAACGCAAGCTTGAACCTTGGCCCTGAATTCGTTTTCCCCATCGCTCATGCACTTCGAGAACGCGCCGGATTTGGGCGGGTGCCGACGGCAGTCGCGGGTGATCTTGCTTCTCTCGTCCTGAAGCCGCGCGTTGCATTCGCGCTCAAGCTGGGGGGGGCGCGGTTTGCCATGGCATCGGCCGATACAAATACGGCCAAAATTGCGAATAGTCTTAACATTTTCTCTCCTCTATTGCATATCGGATTATATCACAATTTTTGGACAATGTAAACGCTATTCGACAAATTCTTCAAAGCCGTCGGACATCTCTTCATAGTTCGAATCCTGCATGGCCTCTTCTTCCCACGGCTCTCCGTCTTCATACCATTCCTCGCCGCGCGGTTCTGCGCGACCGGCGCGTATGTCGTATAATTCCTGATGCGAATATACGGGCATGGTGCGATATCGCTCACCGCCTGCATTGTGGTCGAAACGCGCGTCCGTGCCGTCGTCGTTAAGATAGTGTTTGAACTCCGGCTCGTCCCGCTGGCCGAACGAATCGTTGAAGTCCTGAGTCTTGGGCGAAACCCCGCGATTACGCACGTTGCGGCTGTATGACCAGCCCTCAAGGCGTTTGGGATTGGCGGCCTCTGCGGCAAAGCCAAAAAACATAACGAACAGAAAAATCTTCATATCATTACTCTCCCAGTCCAATACGAACTCGTCAAGCCGTGCGAGAAGCAAGGTTGCTAGGGAAGCTTCGAGGGAGTGGACTTATTGCTTCCATGACCGAAAAGCTTACCCGAAGCCAACCGAAGCTTATTCGTGCGGGTTCACGAGTTCCCACTATTGTATTGCAATTTTGCAATACAAGCAATAGGATTATGTGTGGGCGGTCAAAGGGCTGCGGGCGCATAAACAACGTCCGAGGAAAGTCCGGACACCATCGGGAAGCATAGCGGGTAATACCCGTCCTGGGAAACCAGCGGATAAGAGCCACAGAGACGAGCCTGTTAAGTCAGGGTGAAACGCGGCAATCTCTATGCGGTGCAAGGTCAAACAGGATGGCGTTGAAATCCCGGATAGCCATCGGGTAGACTGCTGGAATTATGCGGCGACGCACGATCAAGAGTAATAGCCCTATAAACAGAATCCGGCTTATGACCGCCCGCAAATTTTCAACTCCTCGTCTTGACGAATTTGACAAGTTCCCCTAAACCTTCAACGTCAATAAAATAGCCGCAACAGTCGCCACCGTTCCCGCCACAATCCGCCATTTATGCCGCGACCACGATATCTCTTTGAACCAAATTATGCCGATAAGAATGCTCCACACCGACATTAATTGTAATATTGTCGAAGCAAGCGACGCGGTCATAAGCCGATAGGCTTGAATCGTAAAAATCGACGCAAAGGTATACATGACGCCGCCCGAAATCGCCAACAAATTATCCCGCCTCCCAATCTGCAAAAGCTCGCCCATAGGCCGTCGTCGCACCACCAACCATAACGCTATGGTAATGAAAATCGAGGCGGAGAATACAAGCTGTTGGGCATGCAGATCCGCCGGCGCGCCTATTTTCTGAAGCGGCGAGCAGATGGAAAAGACAAGGGCTGCGGCAATGCTGAACCATATTCCGCGGCCAAGCTCGCGCACGGTTTCCCCCTCGCGTATGGTAAAAAGCAAAGCGGCAATCAACACGGTCGCAAATGCCAATCCGAACCAGAACATGTTCATCACCGAATGCTCGCGCAAAATCAGAAGGCTTAGCAGTATGCCGCCGGGATAGGCGATCGCACGGTGCCATTGCCGCGATTTGACAAGCCCCACTTTGTCTATGCCTATCATGAATAAAATAGTGCCGAATGCCCATGCAACACCCTGCCCCGCGGTTGCGAAAAGCCGCACATCGGCAAAACTCGCGCTTGCCCCGTCGATTATGAAATTCAAAAACGCGAAGGCGAAAAACCCAAGGCCTACGAAATAGGTATACACCTCGGGCGCCGCACGCGAAAACTTGCGCGGCACTACATATAACGCATAGAAAATCGAGGCCGTGATTGCCCAAACATAGCCCATTAAACAACCTTATTGATTGGTATTCGCCCAAGTAGTTTCGAAAGCTCGTCCCTAAGTTCGCCCGCCGGAATATCCGCCGCCCCCTTGCGCGCGATAATCAACATATCTATTGCGGCAAGCTCCTCGCGCGCGCCGATAAGCTCGTTCGTCGCGGCACGAAGCCTTCGTTTGATTTTGTTCCGAACCACCGCCAACTTGGAAATGGACTTCTTGGTGGCGGTAAATCCGACATGGAAATCCGCGCCGTCAAAGCGCGTGGCGGCGTATGTGATAAGTATATGCGGGCTGGATACAGTCTTGACATCTGGCACTTCGCGCGCATTAAGACGTATGAAATCCTTCTGCCTGCTCTTGAGGATCAAAAGCTTCTTTTCGCGGTTTTTCAATGTATAGCTGCGGGTCATAGGGGGATTATATTACAGACCTAATACCGGGTCAAGACCGGTATAACTAAAAATACATGATAAGTTAAAGAATTAGTCTTTTCTAACGGACACAACCAAACGCTTGCGCCCCTTTGCGCGGCGAGCGTTCAATACCGAACGTCCGTTGACGGTTGCCATACGCGAGCGGAAGCCGTGGCGTCGCGCACGGACTATTCTGGAAGGTTGCCAAGTTCTTTTCGTCGACATAATAAACCTCTTGTTTTCGGTGCATTTTATATATCGGCCCTCGCAAAGTCAAGCGAAAATCGACAAACCATATAAAAAGCTTGAGTAAAGCCCCCCGAAATGCTATAATTGACGGGAATAAAAGGAATTAATCATGTTTTATCACTTGACCTCGCTCTACCCCGAGCTTTTGAACCTCTTCCGCTATATTTCGTTCAGGACCGGGGCGGCGCTTATGACCGCGTTTATAATCTGCCTTGTCTTCGGCAAGCCGTTCATAAATTTTGTTAAAAAGCGGTTCCAGCAACCTATACGCAAAGAGGGTCCCGAAACCCACCTTAAAAAATCCGGCACGCCGACCATGGGCGGCATTCTTATTATCGGCTCGGTGTTTACGTCCGCCATGCTTTGGTGCAACCTTATGAACCCGTATATCTGGCTGACGATCTGTGTGATGGCAAGCTTCGGATTGATAGGCTTTGTCGACGATTACTTCAAGATCATGCGCGGCAACGCCTACCGCGGCCTCTCGGGCAAAACACGCCTCGCGCTCCAGTTCGCGATCGGTTGTGTGATAAGCTATCTAATAGGCCAGTTCATGCCCGCGATGCTAAAGGACGCGCTTGCCGTCCCGTTCCTTAAAAACACCATGATTGACCTCGGCTGGCTCTACATAGCGTTCGGGGGCCTGGTCATAACGGCCACCGCGAATGCGTTCAACTTGACCGACGGCATGGACTCGCTTGCCTCGCTTACGGGCATAAGCGCGTTCATAGTGTTTTTGGTAGTAGCGTATCTGATTGGCCGAGCGGACTTCTCGCTCTACCTGTTCCTGCCTCACGTCCCCGGCGCGGGCGAGATAAGCGTGTTCATCGGCGCGGTAATCGGCGGCCTCCTGGGCTTCCTCTGGTTCAACGCTCACCCGGCCAAGATTTTCATGGGCGATGTAGGGAGCCTCGCCATCGGCGGCACGCTTGGCACGGTCGCTGTGATTACGAAGTCCGAGCTTCTTCTGCTCATTGCGGGCGCGATTTTCGTAGCCGAGGCGCTGTCGGTCATAATCCAGGTCGGCTCGTTCAAGCTGCGGGGCAAAAGGGTCTTCCGCATGGCGCCGCTACATCACCACTTCGAACTTGGCGGCACGTCCGAGCAAACGCTTGTGATAAGGTTTTGGATAGTTTCTGTTATCTTGGCGCTAATAGCGCTTTCATCGATAAAGGTCCGGTAAATGCTGAACACATTGCTGAACAAGACGATTGCGATACTTGGCCTTGGCAAGTCGGGAATGTCGACGCTAAAAACCCTAAAACAACACGGAGTCCACATCATAGCCTATGACACGGACGAGGTGCTTCGCAAAGAAGCCGCGGCCATCGGCGCCTCGATAGTCGACCTGTCGAACCACGATTTTACGGACGTCGATTATTTTTTGATAAGCCCCGGCATTCCGCATACGTTTCCAAAACCGCACCCGGCGGCGGAACGCGCAAGGCTCTCGGGCACGCCGATAATATCCGACCTTGATATTTTTGTGGCCGCGCATAGTGATTATAAGTATGTCGGCATCACCGGCACGAACGGCAAGACGACGACCACCGCACTTGTCCACCACATTCTAAAAGAAGCAGGCGTTCCCGCGGCCCTTGGCGGTAATATTGGCATTCCCGTGTTCGATATGCCCATATTGCCGGCGGGCGGAATCTACGTTCTTGAACTTTCGAGCTATCAGTTGGAGTTGACGCCAAGCCTCGATCTCGACATAGCTGCGCTTTTGAATATCACTCCCGACCACCTTGACCGCCACGGCGGAATGGAAGGCTATATCGCGGCAAAGAAACGTATTTTCAACCGCGCTACCAAAACCGCCGGCACGAACATAGTCGCGATCGACGACACTCCGACCAAGCGGATTTTCGCGGAACTTGAAAACAATATGCCCCGCTTCAAGAATCTATCCGTTTCGACCAAAAGCAAAACCGCAGATTACTATGTAAGCCCCAAGGGTATTCTTTTCATAAAGGATAAGGAAACGTCCGACCTGTCGCAGTTCGAAAACCTAAAGGGCCGGCACAATTGGCAGAACATGGGCGTCGCCTGGGCGATAACATCCGCGCTTGGCGTTTCCAATTCTATCATAGCCAAAGCTATATCTTCCTTCGAAAACCTGGCGCACAGGCAACAACTTATCGGCACAATAAACGGCATAGACTTTGTGAATGATTCAAAGGCGACCGACGCCGAGGCTGTTCTGCCGGCGCTCGAAACCTTCGGGGATATTTATTGGATAGCGGGCGGCCGCATGAAGGAAGGTGGAATCAAAAGCATTCTTCCTACGATTGCAAAGAAAGTCAAACGCGCGTTCTTGATCGGCGAATGCGCCCGCGAATTCCACGGCGACATTAAAAAATTGGTTAAATCCAAGCGCTGCGACAAACTCGACAAGGCGTTCAAAAAAGCCCTTAAATACGCGGAAAAGGATTTGAAAAAAGGCAAGGTCGCGAAACCCGTGATCCTCCTCTCCCCTGCCACATCAAGCTTCGATCAATATAAGGATTTCGAGGCCCGCGGCGCACACTTCATACAACTTTTCGACGAGGCCAAAGCCAAGGCCGAAAAGAAGAAGGCCTGATATGAGGGTCTCCCGCCTTGACAATTCGCTTGTTTCGCGTTGGTGGCTCTCGATCGACAAGACGATACTTGCACTCGCGCTTTTCCTGACCGTCATGGGTCTTTTCATGATGTTCAGCGCCGCGCCGTATGCCGCCGATAGGATCAAGCAGGGCGGATTTTTTTACTTCCGAAATTACCCGATATACCTGGTCTTGGGCTTGGCCGCGATGTTCGTGATTTCGACGCAAAGGGCAAGGACGCTGGAAAGACTGGCGCCGCTTGCGTTCATAGTTTTGATTGGCCTAACGGTCTGGACTCTGTTCAACCGCCCGATAAACGGCGCGCACCGCTGGATCTTCCTTTGGGGATTTCAACTACAGCCAAGCGAGTTTCTAAAGCCGATAACCGCGCTCCTTCTTGCCACATTGATCGCGAAATTCAAGCGCGAGCCCGATCCGCGAAAACGCAAATTCCTCGGCTGGTTTATGGCGATAATGGCGGCGGCCATAGCTGGAATCTTGACGCGCCAACCGGATTACGGCATGACGGCTACCTTCTTGATCGCGATCTTCGGGGTCCAGATCTTCCTTGCGGGCGCGAAATTGCGCTGGGTATTTCTTGCGGCGGGCATAGCGATATGCGGTATTTTTCTGGCCTATAAAATAGTGCCGCACGTAAACTCGCGCGTCGAGAAATTCCTATCAAAGGACGTCAAGGATCGGCACCAGATAGACGCCTCGCTCCGCTCGATACGAAACGCCGGGTTGATCGGCGGCGGCAGAACGAACTTAAGACAGCATATCCCCGACGTGCACACCGACTTCGTATTCGCGGCTATGGTCGAATCCTTCGGCATTCTACTTGCCGTAGCGGTGATCGCCGCGGCGTTCGCGCTCTCGCTTTCCATTTTAAGTAAAGCCACGCATAGGAACCCGACTGCGTATTACGCCTGCTCTGGCATAGCGGGATATTTGGTTTTCCAATATTGCGTCAATATCTCAAGCGCGCTTGGCATTATACCGCCCAAGGGTATGACCATGCCGTTTATTTCTTCGGGCGGCTCGTCGCTCATATCGTCATACATGGCCATAGGCATAGTCTTGTGCCTTTTGCGCCCGCAAAAAGAGGAGATAAAAAAATGAGGATAATAATAGCGGCCGGGGGCACCGGCGGCCACCTTTTCCCTGCAACCATGGTTCGTGAACGGCTCGAAGAGGCGGGACACGAGGTATTCCTGATCACCGACGACCGCGGCATGAAATTCGCGGGCGGATTCAAGAATATATATGAAATCAACGGCGGGCAATGGAGCGGCGAGGGGATAATCCGCCGCATAAAAACGCTGATCCAACTTGGCATAGGATTTTTTCAAACGATAGTGCACATGATAAAGATACGCCCGCAAGCGGTGATCGGCATGGGAGGATACATCTCCGTTCCGCCGGTCATAATCGGAGCGTTGACGTTCAGGAAGACCGTTATTTTCAACGCCGACGCCACTCTTGGCAACGCAAACCTGTTGCTTAAATATTTCGCCGGCAAGGTGGCGGTAAGCTTTCCTAATACCATAAACGCGCCCAAGGCCAAGACCTATATCACCGGCCTTCCGATTCGCGATTCGGTAATGGACGCCGCTCGCACGGCCTATCCCACGCTTGACGGCAAGATTACGATAACTATCCTCGGCGGTTCGCAAGGGGCCCAGATTTTTTCCGAACATATCAAAGAAGCGATCGCAAAACTCGCTAACGAATATCCCGTCCGCGTGTTCCAGCAGGCGATCGAGCAGGACGTGGCGCGGATCCAGAAATTCTACGACGCCGCCGATATAGAGGCCAAGGTCGCCGCCTTCTTCGACCACCCGGCGAAAATCCTGCGGGAAAGCCATATATTTATCGGCCGCGCCGGCGCGAACCAGGTATACGAGATCGGCACGCTTGGAATCCCCTCGATCTTAGTGCCCATCAAACACAAGGATAGGCAACAATACCTCAACGCCGAGATCATCGCCAAAAACGGCGGAGCGATTATTATCGAACAGCACGATTTTTCGGAACAGTCTATGACTAATGCCTTCCACTCCATGCTTTGCGACGCGAATTTATGCGACAAGAAAAAGCTTGCGTCTATGGCAAAGTCTGCTAAGGTCTTCCCGAACGATAACGACGCCGCGGCCAACATCGTGGCGCTTCTTGGGATTAAGGCATGAGCAAACTGAACCTAGCGAACTTCGATAAATCCAAAGCGGTGCATTTCATCGGCATCGCCGGCATAGGCATGAGCTCGATCGCGGAAACGATGAAATCCTTGGACTACGAGGTCCAGGGCTCTAATAATATAGAAAACGAGAACATGGCATCGCTTCGCGCCAAAGGAATAAAGGCGTTCATCGGGCATAGGGCCTCGAACCTTGACGGCGCGGGCGCTGTTGTGTATTCGAACGCGATCGCCAACACGAACGTCGAGCTCCTCTCGGCGAAATCCATGGGTCTCCCGCTTATCGAACGGGCCGAGATGCTGGACGCCCTGATGCGCCTTAAAAAAGGCATTTCGATCGCCGGCACGCACGGCAAGACGACGACGACAAGCTTTGTCGGCACCATGCTTGACATAGCGGGATTGAAACCGACCATCATCAACGGCGGCGTCATGAATTATTACGGATCGCACAATCGTATCGGCGAGGGCGACTGGCTTGTCGCCGAAACGTGCGAGGCTTTCGGCAACCTCGATAAATTCACGCCGACCATAGCGGTGATCACGAACATAGACGCCGAGCATTTGGATTTCTATTCCACGTTCGAAAATGTAAAAAACACCTTCGAGAATTTTATCAAACGCACGCCCAAGGGCGGCCTGGTGGTCCTCTGCGCCGACCACCCGACAACACGCGAGCTTGCCGATAAATATAAGGGTGAGAAGACGATCCTTACCTACGGCTTGACCGGAGGCGACATCCGTGCCGAAAATATCCGGCGCGAGAATTTCTCGCAAACCTTCGACGTCATAATCAAAGGGGAAAAAATAGCGGATGTCATGATTCCCATCGCCGGCGCGCACAATATCCAAAATGCGCTTGTTGCGTTTGCGATCGCGCACTTCCTTGGCGTTTCCCACGAGAAGATGAAGGAGGCCGCGGCGAAATTTTTGGGCGTCAAGCACCGCTTCACGCTTGTCGGCGAAACTAAAAACGGCATCGAAATATACGACGACTATGCGCATCATCCCAAAGAGATCGAAGCGACGCTTACCATGGCGCGCTCTGTGGTAAAGCCGGGCACGAAAATTTTCGCGCTTTTCGAACCGCACAGATACTCGCGCCTCACCGATCTTTTCCACGAATTCTCCGAATGCTTCAAACTTGCCGACGGAGTGATTGTCTTCCCGGTTTATTCTGCCGGAGAGGCCGCGCACGGCATGAAAAACGAGAAGGATATATTGGACGCTGTTCAAAAAAGCACCCAGACTTTTCCCGCCGGCAATATCTATGACGCCGCACAGATTCTAAAACGCCACACCCGCGCGGGCGACATGGTGATTTCGTTTTCCGCCGGCGCTATCAAGGAGCAGGTTGCGCTTCTACCGGAGCTTTTGAATGCCAATAAGGATTAACGAGCCGCTGTCGAAACACACACGGTTCGCGACCGGCGGCCCGGCCGATATTTTTTTCGAACCCGCCGACGAAAACGAACTGATCGAATTTTTACACGCCCATGGCGACACGCCGATAACCGTCCTTGGCCTAGGGAGCAACGTGCTGGTTCGGGACGGCGGAATTCGCGGCGCTGTAATAAAATTATCCTCGCCCTATTTCAAGAAGATCGAGGTCGCCGGCGATACCATCACGGCCTACGCCGGCGCGCCGAATATTTTGGTCGCAAACGCGGCAACCGACGCTGGCCTATCGGGATTCGAATTCCTCGCCTTAATCCCCGGCACCATCGGCGGAGCGATCCCAACAAACGCCGGCTGCTTCGGCCAAGACATCTCAGGAGTTTTGCAAGAGGTCGAAGTCCTCGATTTGAAAACACTCGAGAAAAAAATTCTTACTCACGAAGAATTAAACTTCGGCTATCGTCATTCCGGGCTTGACCCGGAATCCAGACTTATATTAAAGGCGACCATGAAAGGCACACCGGAGGCCCCCGAAAAAATCTCTGCGACCATAGCCGCGAACAAGGCGCAAAAATCCGCAACTCAACCCGTGGCCGAAAAAACCGCCGGCTCGACATTCAAAAATCCGTCCGCGCCGAACCCGCCCGCATATAAATTGATTCAAGACGTCGGCCTTCAAGGAGTCGAAATCGACGGCGCGAAATTCTCGCCCCTGCACGCAAACTTCCTTATTAACACAGGAACCGCAAACAGCGCCGCGCTTGAAAACTTGATCGAACTAGCACAACAAAAAGTCAAAGAAAAATTTAATATCACACTCGAACCCGAGATTAAGATTCTTGGGGAGAAATAGCCAAGCCCAACACGCCGAGCACGGCGGCAAGCCCGAAGGGCGCGCACAGCTTGGGGGATGGGGCGGCGTAGCGCGCGTTGGCGCTCACTTCATTCGCCTAAAGACTTATATTTTATTCCAAACCGCTTTGTCGCCTACCTTCTCAACAAAAGCCCTATGAGCCGCCAATTCCTCGGCCGGCACGGCAAATTCCCGCGCGGCACGAAACTCCCTCTCGATCACAGGGGCGGCTGCACCGGCGATCCCGGCGCCCATGTCCTCGACCTCGCCGGACATTACCTTAAGGAAATCGACCTCGCGCCCGCCCAAAAGCTCGATGTAAACCTCAGTCAGAAGCCGCGCGTCCAAAAGCGCCCCGTGAAGATCGCGATTCGAATTGTCGATTCCATAGTAGTTGCAAAGCGAATCCAAATTATGCCGCGAAAGCGACGGCAACTTCTCGCGCGCCATTATCAAAGTATCGATCGCGCGATCAAGTGCGATGGCGGGCCGCCCATTGCGAAGAAGCTCGGCGTTGATGAACCCCATGTCGAACGAAGCGTTGTGAGCGACAAGCATCGCGTCGCCGATAAATTCCAAAAACGAATCCATGATCGCACGAAATGGTTTTTCACGCGCCAAGCGCTCGGTCGTCAACCCGTGAACGCGCGCGGCCTCTGCCTGCACCTCGCGCTCGGGATTTATATATACGTGGAAAGTGCGGCCTGTGGACGCAAATCCGTCCACTTCGATACAGCCTATTTCGACGATTCTGTCGTCCTCGGCCGAAAATCCGGTGGTTTCGGTGTCTAATATGATTTTTCGCGTGCTTTCCATAAAACGCAGTCTAGCCGCCCCAAAAAAATAATTCCATCTTTTTTCAAAATAACTATTGACAAATAAATATAATTAGACTAAATTATTATCAAAGAGGTGAAACATGACAAAAGTCAAAAAACACTATATAGTTATTTTTACAGGGATTATTCTTATAACCCTGGGCCTTTTGCTACGCTCGAATTTCGTTAAGAAAAGCCAAAATACGCGCGCCGTCAAGCAAACCGAGCTTGTCAAAGCCGGCACCGCGCCCGCAAAAACCGCCACCAAATCGGCGACCAAACCCGTAGCCAAACCCAAAATCACCCTCCGTCCCAAAGACAATGATATCAAGTATCATCGCGCGCAGAAGGTTCATACCCCAAAGGTCTATAACCTTCCGACCAATGCGACCGGCCTTAATTTTACCTATGATAACGTCCGCGTTCCGCCCGCACCGAAGCAAGCCAAGCCAAAAGTAGCAACCGGCACAGCTCAAACCGGCACGCTTGCCGCCCGCGCCGCCGCACGTCGCGCCGCACAAGATGACTGTATAGGCA
Organism: Alphaproteobacteria bacterium; assembly: GCA_009785175.1. Taxonomy (GTDB): domain Bacteria; phylum Pseudomonadota; class Alphaproteobacteria; order Rs-D84; family CACZYB01; genus WQWV01. The sequence goes on along the minus strand of WQWV01000008.1, from coordinate 21,534 downwards.
ACATCGATAAATGCGAGGCGCAAAATATCCGCTCTGCCCGTGCGAACAAGGCCATGACAGCGATCAAAGCCGACGCGAATACCCGCAAAATCGACGGCGACTTCGTCCTTACCCGCGAAAATGTTGGGCAGTTCAAGCAGAATACGCTTGTCCGCGGCAACCTTATCATACGTGGCTTCGACCGATTCGAAGTCCCCTGCGGCCTCTCGGTCGACGGCAATGTCATAGTCGAGAATTCGCGCGCGGTTCGCTTTGCCGGCCGCAACGTGATAAGCGGTAATATACTCGTGCGCCGCGGCTCGTCGGTCGCAGCGCTTCCTGCCGATTCGCTCCTTGCCGGACGCGTTGTGATCTAGGCGGCATCGATGTTAGTTCGGCCCACACCAACCTTGGTTTCTACCCCCCCCCGCACGGACGGGATCGCGGTCGATCAATACGGCTTCATAACTGAAATAGACGGACTCTCCACATGTTGCGACGTGTTTTACAACGATGAGCAACGCAATCTAGACGGCGAGATCATCGCCGGCAACCACCGCCGCTTCCACGAAGTTTCATACGGCCTCGGCATGAGGGAGTTTAATTGCAACCACAACTCGTTCGCCATACTTTCCGAATTCGGCGGCGTGATCGACCGGCTTGGCATAGGCCTCTATATAGGATATTCATTTATGAGGAATATGAGAGTCTTCGCGAATCACGTCTGGTTCGCGACCGCGGACGGCCTTTTGATCGATACCTGCGTCCCCGAGGGCAAAGAGGTTTCCTATATCGGCACCGACATTCTAAGGCTAAGGAAAAACGAGTGGAAGCCAAGCGGCGACGGCAAAAATCCGATCGCTCTATATGGGCTCCAAAATTACTTCCGCACCCAATCGAACTCGCCTTGCACCGCCAAGACTATCGGAGAAACCGACATGACCCCCGATTCGCACATAGGCAAGATCTTCGCCGAACTCGCCGCGCAAAAATAAATCCTAACCAGTCGCACCTGTCAGTTTGAGGCGATTACGCGGATTCGGAACCTAAAATAAAAAGCAGAACGTACTTTACTGCTACGTGCTTTTTATTTTAGGCGAGAATCAAGTAGGCGCCCAAAATCACAGGTGCCTAGCGCATTCTCTCTATCGCAGCGTTCAAATCCTTCTGGGCAAGTAAAAACGAACCCGATATAATTCCGTCCGCGCCCGCCTCAAGCGCAAGCTTCGCGGTATCGAAATTCATTCCCCCGTCGACAAGGATCCGCATGCCGGGATACGCAGCCCGCACCGCCGCGATTCGCGCGAGTGCAACCTCGTTGAACTCCATTCCCGAATATCCGGTTTCCGCACACATTAAAATAACGGACGACACATAGTCAAGATACGGCAACGCCTTCTCAAGCGGAGTCTCAAGCCTCACGGCAATTCCCGATTCGATCCCATGCTCGCGCAGATGATCGAGTGTCGCGCCGACGTTTTTTGATTCAGCATGTATGTGGATTATGTCCGCGCCCGCCTCTTTGAATTGACCGATAAGAGGCAGCGGGTTTTCTACCATAAGATGCACGTCGAAACGTTTCGATGAATGCCGCCGCAAATCGGAAACGATCTTCGCGCCGTAAGTGATCTGGCCCACGAAATTTCCGTCCATGATGTCAAGGTGTATTCCGTCCGCACCCGATGATTCGATAGCGCGCAACACGTCCGCTACACAGTAAAAATCCGCTGTGGCGATTCCTATTTCTATTAAGGTTTTGCTCATGTCTTTTTCACTCCGAACGCGCGGCGGAATGTCGAGCGCGACGCCCCCGATTCGTCCTCTGTTTCATTCAAGCCCGCTCTTATTTCCCCGCCGGTAATGTCGACGACAACGCGCGGCATGTATATCCCCTCGCTCGAGGAAATCACGACTATGCGCTCCAAGCTGACCCGACGCACAAGCTCCAAAAACGCGCTTGCCGCGGATTTCGAAAGTCCCTGCATCGGCTGTTCGAACAAGAGCACGCGCGGGTTTCCCACGAACGTGCGCGCAACGGACAGAAGCTTCAGCCACTCCTCGTTCAAAACGTTGTTGGTGGACGAGAGCATGGTGTTGTATCCGTTCGGCAACTTCGCCACCATCTCGTCAAGGCCAAGCAGGCGCGCCACTTCGCGATACCCCATGAATCCCGCAAAGTCCTCGTCGGTCGCCCCCTTCGAAACGAAGCATGTAAGGTTGTCCTTGACCGTCCCGTCGATTACGAAATAGTTTTCCGGACAGAAACGTATATAGTCTTTCATTGAATCTGCGGAAAGCGAAGCGACGTCGTACTTGTCGAATTTCACTCGGCCCGCGGATAATTTATACCCGCCGAAAAGTAGTTTCAAGAACGCTCCGGCGTCGAAACTGCTTTTTGCGGCAATCACGAACGGCATGCCCTCGGTGAAGGTATAGCTTGCGCCCTTAAGTATCACGCTGCCCTGGTTGTCCTGAATCTCGACATCGGAAAGTTGAAGGTCGCCATCGGTGATCTCCTCTATGCGAACGCTTTTTTGTTCGCCCGCGCTTTGCGCCAAAAGCTCCGAAAGCCTGATCAAAGAATTAGAAAAACGATAATGCTCCGGCAGGTATTTCAAAAATCCCGTCGCGATTATATGTATGTAAAGCACGACCATCACGGCCGCCGCAAGCGCGCCTACGCTCATGCCTCCTCCGGCCACCATCGCACCGCCCGCCACCCCGACCAAAAGGAGCGTAAAGAATCCGATCGCTCCGCTCAAAAGCATCATGCGGTCAAGCACGCGGTTCCGCTTGCCCTCTTCCCATGCCATCACGCCCTGGTAATCTTTGAACATGTTTGTGATTTTTTGGCTGAGGTTCAGGTTTTTTATCGACGATATGTCGCGTATACTCATGTGCGCTATTTCGTCTCGTTCCAACTTTGCGGCAAGATATCCCTCGGCGGCCGAACCAAGCATTCCCGCCGCTACCGATAGGAATATTATATATATGATCGCTATCGCCGCCGGTATGACGATTGTGTTTGAGAACAAGACGCCAAGTCCTCCTGCGAACACGACTATGAACGGGAAATCCAAAAGCGCCGAGATATGCGAGTTCGCCAAGAATCCGCGCGCCTGATCCAAATCTGCAAGCACAGCTGACATCAGCCCCTCGATGTTAGAACCTTTTTTGAAAGGTATTTTAAGCATTCGTCCGATGGTCTTTTCGCACATCTTCTCGTCTATTCGACGCGTGATTTTTTCTACCATTCCCGCTCGTATGTTCATGAACAAGATAAGGAATACGAACAGGGAGGACATGATAGCCGCACCCACAGCGCCTTCGGCTCCGAATCCGATCTCAAGCCTTCCGTCGATCGCAAGCGCGAGCGCGAAAAACAACGACATAGCAAGCGTGTTCGCGAAAAGCGATACTGCGATAAGCCATCGAACTGCGCCACGGAAAGGAAGCAGCAGATCAAGCGCCCCGAACGTGTCCTGTGTATAATAAACCTTAAGCGCCTTTGAATGCTCTCTCATTTTTTACTCCCTAAGATTTTTTTGATTCCAGCAAACCCGGATTTTATTTTACCGATAAAGGAATGCGCGAATTCCAAGTCGAATCCCTGCGGCTCTATAAACTCCGCCGATTTTTCCATATACTGTTCGATCGCGCCGAAAAGCTCGGGGTTTCCCTTCTCGTCTTCGCTAAGTTCCTCGGCCTCGGGTATTATAGCCACCGGCCGGTCGGTAAAAGTTTCTGCGGCGATTTTTTTGAATCCCTTCATGAACGAGGTCCATCCGGCGAAATGTATGGATTTCGCGAATCCGCATATTTCGTGCTTTTCGATTTGCGATTTCAAATCCCCGAGAAATTCGGACAAAGCCTCGGCGGCCACACGCACGAATTCGCGTTTCGGTATGCGCCTTATGCTTTCCTCTCCCACGCCATCGCCAAGCACTTCGAGGTTTTCGAATGCGTCGCCGTGCCTTGCCTCGGCTCCGTGCGTTATCTTGAATCGCTCCGCGTCCTTATAGTCTATGCCAAGGTCGGCGGCGATTTTTTCGGTGATGAAATGCCCGCCCCTGTCGGTTTCGAAAACGCCCGCTATGGAACCGTTTGCAAAGAACGCGACGATGGTCGATATGGATCCTATTTCTATGAATAACGCCCCTGCTCTAAGTTTTTCCTTGGGCACCGCAGTGAGCGCTCCGAACGCGCCGAAGGTGGTAAGGATGGGGTTAAGATGGGCAAGTCTTGCCACGCGTTTCAAAAACGCCAACCTGTCGGAATCCGCGATCACGGATACGGCAAGCACTTCGAAATCCCGCGCGCTCATTCCGATCGGATTGCCGATTATGCGCTCGCCGTCAAGGATGTATCCTGTGGGAACGACGTGCAACATCTCGCGCCCCTCGTCGATCGAGGCGTTAAGAAGCGCGGCCCTGAACGCCTTCTCGACGTTTTTTGCGGTTATCGCTCGGCGAGGATTCAATTTCATTTTGTGATAGATTTCATCCGACTCGGCGCTTACGTTCGCGGCTATTATTATCACGTCGTATATGCGTCTGTTGATTTTTTTTTCGATCTTGTCGGATAGGATATTTACCACGCTCGAGAGCTTTTCCTCGTCAAGCGCGGCGAACGCTCCCGGCTCGTTTCTGATGGATTCTACGGCAAGCATAGTGTATTTCTTATCGCCTTCGAATGCCACCGCGGACATGCGCGTCCGCACTTCTCCGATATGTAGAAAGCCCACGATTCTTTGAACGCCAAGCTTCATTTCTCACCTCGCGGGATAACAAGCACCGTGGTCTCGTCGCGCGTATCTATGACCTCTATGTCGCGTCGCAAAATATCCGCTCGCTCGTCAAGCCTTGATATTTTCACAAGCGATTCGTGAATGTCGTTCGATGAAAGTCGCAGCGTCAACGGCGCGTCCAAATCGTATAGAAGCAAGTCCCACCTCCCCCGATCGACAAGTCGGGCGCCCACGACATTAGCCGCCACTCGGGGATATTCGCGCAAAATAGAGATAAGAGCCGGTGTGTGTTTCGGCGCATCCTCGCCGTAAACCACAGGGGATACCGGCTGGAAAATCGGATCGTCTATCATGACACCGTCGGCCGCCACGGGATAGTATCTGCCACTCTTCCAAACGGACGCGATTATGGCTTTCGGCTGCACCGCTATTACGACCGAGCCATCGGATCGTCGCATAGCAGCCGCGTTTTTCACCCACTCTACACCAAGCGCGCCATCGCGAAAGGAAACAATCCGCCCATCGGACGTTTCTACGGATTCTATGACAAGCGCGGCTATACGCGCCGCCTCAAGCCTCGGGCGTTCGGTAAACTTCACGCCTTCAAACCTGACGCCGCGCGGATTTATGGAATGAATTATAAAGACAAGGCACAACCCGGCGCTCGCAAGACATATAGTAATCAGCGCCGCATATTTTCCCAAAAATCTCTTAAGTTTTTGCATCACACTTCCATCGTCATTCCGGGCAACGACCCAGAATCCAGTCAGAATAAATTATACCATTTTTTTGCTTTGTTTTCCATATAAATAAGTGTAAGATTGGGAATAAGAAAATGACGCCTCGCATATACATGGATGCCCCGCTTATACCCGGAAAAATCATTGCGATGACCGAGGGGGATTCGCACTACCTCAAAACCGTGCTGCGACGGACCGAGGGTGCGCCTGTGCTGCTTTTCAACGGTATCGACGGCGAGTTCGATGGCGCGATTTCGACTGCTTCGAAAAAGGTGTTGAATATAAAGGTCGGCACGAAAATCCGCGAACAATATGACGAGGTGCTATCCAACATCACGCTCGCCTTCCCGCCCATACGCCACGCGCGCATGGATTTTTTGATAGAGAAGGCGACCGAGCTTGGGGTCAAACGCCTACAACCCATCATAACCGATTTTACCCAGGGAAAAAATTTTAACGCCGCGAAAGCGTTCCTGACATGCAAAGAAGCGGCCGAGCAGTCGCGCCGCCTTTCTATCCCCGAAATCGCGCCGATCATGCCGCTTAAAAAATTCCTCGCCACCGTCGCCGACACGAACCTTATCGTCCTCGACGAGCGTTTGGCGAACTCCTCGTCATCCTGTGGCTTGACCACAGGATCCAACACGACAATCCTCGTCGGACCCGAAGGAGGTTTTTCCGAACCCGAGTTCTCCGAATTCGCGCGCACAGGCGCGAAATCTATGAAACTCGCAAATACGATTTTACGCACGGAAACCGCGGCCACTGCGGCTCTTGCGATACTGGGGGCACGCATCGAATGACGACGATTTCCGAAAAAAAATTGCGGCTCAAGGAACTCGAAACCCTTATCAAAAAATATGACAAGGAGTATTACGAGGACGCGGCGCCAAGCGTTTCCGACGCCGAATATGACAAGCTTCTGCAAGAGGCCGAAACGCTGCGAAGCCAAACTCATTCCGACAACCTTTTCTCCTTCCTCGATAACGTCGCGGGCAAAGCCTCAAGCGTATTTGAAGAAGTCGAGTTCAAAGTCCCTATGCTCTCGCTCGAGAAGATTTATACCACGGACGAACTTGTCGACTGGGTTGAAAAAACCCGCGCGGGATTGGGGCTTGACTCCGCCACTCCCCTTGCTTTCATAGCCGAATATAAAATCGACGGCCTAGGTTTTTCCGCACGCTTCGAACGGGGAAAATTCGTCCGCGGCGCCACGCGCGGCGACGGCAAAATCGGCGAGGATATAACCGAAAATTTGAAGGTCGTTAAAAACTTCCCGCTTGAAATCCATGCACCCGATCTTCCCGAAGTTTTCGAATTCAGGGGCGAGGTTTTTATCTCGAAATCCGATTTCATAAAACTAAACGAGGAAATGGAAACCGAGGGCAAGAAACTTTTCGCCAACCCACGGAACGCCGCGGCCGGAAGCCTTCGCCAGCTCGACGCTCGCATCACCGCGAAACGCAAATTGTCATACATAGTTTATACATACGGAGAGGCATCGCACCTTCCCTTCAAAACCGATTCCGGTTTCTACGAATTCGCCAAATCATGCGGGTTTGATATTCAAAAAAATTACACGATCTGTCATAATGCAGAGGAATTGAACGCATACTTCGACGCAACCGCGCTCCATCGCGCCGAGGTTCCGTTCGACATCGACGGAGTGGTCTACAAGGTCGACGACATATCGCTTCAGGACCGGCTTGGCACGATCGCCCGCGCACCGAAATGGGAGATCGCGCACAAGTTCCCTGCCGAAAAAGCGATTACTAAAATCAACTCCATCATATTCCAAATCGGCCGCACCGGCGTGATAACCCCGGTCGCCGAGCTCGCACCCATCAACGTCGGCGGAGCGCTTGTTTCCCGCGCCACTCTGCACAATTTCGATTACATCCGCGACAAGGATATCCGCCCCAAAGACACGGTATTTATCGAACGCGCCGGCGACGTGATTCCCAAAGTATCCGAGGTGATTTTATCCGAGCGTCCGGCCGATGCTACGCCGGTTTCGGAACCAGAGTTCTGTCCCTCGTGCGGAGTGAAGTTGATAAAAATCGACGACGAAGTGGCGCTCAGATGCCCGAATCCTGCCTGCCCCGCGCGCCGCATCGAAACGCTAAGATACTTCGCGTCAAAGGCCGCGTTCGACATCGACGGCCTCGGCGAGCGACAGATCGAACTCTTCGTGGATAAGAAATACATCGAAACTCTCGCGGATATTTTTGAGAAGCTGCCGTCCCACGCGCACCAGATTTCAAAGCTCGAAGGCTTCGGCGCAACGTCCGTGAAAAACCTTCTCGCATCTATCGAGAAAGCGCGCGATATCACGCTCGCGAAGTTCATCAATGCGCTCGGCATTCCCGGCATCGGCACCGCGAATTCGATTCTGCTCGCCGACAAGTTCGGTTCATTATCCGCGTTCGAAGCGGCCGGGGAACCTGTGCTTACATCCATAGACGGCATAGGCGACATCATCGCGAAGAACATAGTGTCCTACTTCGCGGACGCTGCAAATACTGCGGAAATAAACCGCCTCGCAAACGCGGTCAGGATAAAGAATCCGATAGTAAAAAAGTTCGACGCCGCGCACCCGCTCTACGGAAAAACAATAGTCTTTACCGGCACGCTCTCAAGCATTTCACGCACGGACGCACAGTCGCTTGCGCGCAGTTTCGGCGCCAAGCCGACCTCAAGCGTTTCCGCGAAAACCGACATCGTGGTTGCGGGCGAATCCGCAGGATCAAAACTAGCCGAAGCCGAAAAATTGAACATCAAAATAATATCCGAAGAGGAATTTTTGAACATTGCCAAGGACGCCGATGCCTAAACTTTTCACCCGCACAGTTGAAGATTTCGATTGCGCAAACTGCGGCGCGAAAATTTCCGGCACAGGCTATACAAATCATTGCCCACACTGCCTCTGCTCGAAGCATGTGGATATAAATCCCGGCGACCGCGCGAACACCTGCGGCGGCCTTATGCGGCCAAGCTCCATAGAAAAAAAAGGCGATGAAATTTCCATAGTCCATCGCTGTGAAAAATGCGGACACACACGCAAAAACAAATCCGCCGACGGCGACGATTTCGATGAGATTTTGAAAGTCATGAGGGCCAATGCTGGTTTCTGATTTCGACTTCGATTTGCCCGAGCGTCTTATCGCAACGCATCCGCTATCCGACCGCGAAACCGCGAAACTCCTAGCTATTCCAGCACTCTCCGACCGCACGATCGCCGACCTTCCGGAACTGCTTCCGCAAAATTCGATAGTGGTAATAAACGATACGAAAGTAATTCCCGCACGCATAGTCGGAACTGCCTCTGACAAACAATTCGAGTTCACTCTGCACAAGGAGTTGGGCGAAGACCGCTGGCTCTCGCTTGCGAAAAATTCGCGCAAATTGAACATAGGCGATACTATAATTTTCTCGAAAAAGCTCGAGGCGAAACTTATCGCAAAACACCCCGACGGAGATCTTGAATTACAATTCAATTTACCGCGCGAGGCATTTTTCGCGGAACTTTCAAACATAGGCGAGATGCCGCTTCCGCCATATATAAAACGCGCCGCGAACGCGCAAGACAAAGAAGATTATCAAACAGTATACGCGGACAAAGAAGGCGCCGCAGCCGCGCCCACAGCAGGTCTTCACCTCACCGAAAATATCCTCGCCCGCCTAGCCGGCAAGGCAATAGAGATAGTTAAAATCACGCTACACGTCGGCGCCGGAACATTCCTACCGGTCAAGTCAAGCGATACGCGCGACCACAAGATGCACTCCGAGTTCGGCATAATCTCGCCCGCCGCCGCAGCCAAAATCAACGCCGCGAAATCCTCCGGAAAAAAAATAGTGGCCATAGGCACGACAAGCCTGCGCCTCCTCGAATCCGCGACGGACGAAGCCGGACACATCATGCCGTTTAACGCCGAAACCGACATCTTCATAACACCCGGATATAGGTTCAAGGCGGTCGATATTCTATTCACGAATTTCCATACGCCCAAGTCGACTTTGTTTATGCTAGTATGCGCGTTCGGCGGCACCACGCAACTTAAAGAAGCCTACGCGCATGCCATCGCGAACGAGTATAGATTCTACTCTTACGGCGACGCGACATTGATAAAGAGGGCGCAATGCTAGTCGATGTCGCGCTTCCGCTTTCCACTGGCCCTTATACTTATGAAAGTGGAAGCATCGCGCTTGCCCGCGGTGATGTGGTGAAGGTGCCACTAAGGAATAAAAAAGAAATCGGAGTCGTCCTAGGAAGCGCGAAAAACAAACTCGGCTGTGCGCCCGAAAAGATAAAAAAAGTCGAAGCGAAATACGAATTCGTGCGCATCACGGAAAAGCATTTTGAATTCCTTGAAAAATTCACAGCATACAATATGTGCGAGTTCTGGCAGACGCTGAAAATGTCGATCGGCATAGACGACGCATTCGAAGATGTAGACGTCCGACGCGCCAAAAAAGCCGAGCCTCAGATCATAAGCTACTCGCCCTGCGAACTGGCGACGGAACAGCGCGCCGCCGCAGAAACTCTCGCCGCCAAACTAAACGAAGGTTTCTCGGCCACGCTACTTGACGGCATTACCGGCAGCGGTAAAACCGAAGTATATTTCTCAGCGGCCGCAAAAGCGCTCGCCGGCACAAACGCACAGATATTAATCCTACTCCCGGAAATCGCGCTTACCGCACAGTTCCTATCTAAGTTCGAAAAACGATTCGGGACAAAGCCGATCGTCTGGCACTCGGGCATTACGAAGGCCGACCGCCGCAACGCATATCAACAAATCTCCGACGGCGACGCGCGTCTCGTTCTAGGCACACGCTCGGCCTTAATGCTACCGTATAAAAACCTCAAATTCATCATACTCGACGAAGAACACGACGGCTCGTATAAACAAGAGGACCAGGCGATCTACAACGCCCGCGACATGGCGGTTCTGCGCGCGAAAATAGAGGATATCCCGATAGTGCTCGCCTCGGCCACACCGTCGCTTGAAACGATAAAAAACGTATGCGACGGCAAATATGGAATCGTAAAATTGCACGAGCGTTTCGGCGGCGCGACATTGCCGCAAATAGAATTAATCGATTTGAAAAACGATAGGCCGCTCAAAGGCGATTTCATCTCTGCGACACTAACAAAAAAAATCCGCGACACGTTAAACGATAAGCAGCAGGTCATGTTATTTCTCAACCGCCGCGGCTATGCTCCGATAGTATTGTGCAGGGGCTGCGGCCACAAACTGGCATGTCCGAATTGCAGCATAAATTTGACCGCGCACGACGTCGCGAACCTAAGCGCGAAATGCCACTACTGCGGCCACAGCTCAAGGCTTCCGGCCGTTTGCAAACAATGCGCTAGTCCCGCGGACTGGCTGCTCTTCGGTCCCGGCGTAGAGCGAGTCAGGGACGAAATCGCGCACAAGTTTCCTACCGCGCGCGTGGCAGTGATCTCATCGGACGAAATCACCTCTACAAGCAAGCTCGACAAGATAATATCGCAAATCGAAAACCGCGAGATCGACATCATCGTCGGCACGCAAATTGTCATAAAGGGCCACCACTTTCCGAACCTGACACTCGTAGGAGTGGTCGATGGCGACATGGGATTTTCAGTAAGCGATCTGCGCGCGAACGAATCCGCGTTTCAAACCATCACGCAGGTTGCGGGCCGAAGCGGCCGCGGCGATGTTCCTGGCATTGTCCTAATCCAAACCTACAACCCGGACAACAAAGTCCTCGACGCAATAATAAACAACGACCGCGACAGATTCGTAAACGCCGAATTAACCGAACGCAAGGCAGCGCTTATGCCCCCATTCACAAAACTAGCGAGCATTTTATTAACAAGCGGCGATAGGATAGCTCTTGAGGAATATGCGCGGGACTTGGCACGAACAATGCCGTTGAACATAGCCGGCCTTCGCGTCTTCGGCCCGATCGACGCCCCGCTTGCCATGATAAAAAAACAGCATAGAAAACGCTTTCTTCTGATTGCGGACAAGACTGCTAAATTACAGCCCATAATAAAAAAATGGCTCGAGATCACGCCACCGCCTGCCAAAGTCAAAACCAAAATCGACATCGACCCGTATAATTTTTTATGATGGCAAAGATTTTTACCATAGGATTTTCCGGCAAAAAAGAAGATGAATTTTACGATCTACTTGACGCATCTGGTGTAAAAAAATTAATCGACATCCGCCTTTGGCGCGCCGCGCGTTTTGTCCCTTGGGCAAGCGGGAGCAATCTTGCTACCAAACTTGACGAGCGATATATCTATATGTCCGAACTTGCGCCGACTAAAGAATTGTTGACCGATTATAAAAACGAAACGATTTCATGGTCGGACTATGAGAGGATTTTTAACGAATTGTTGCGCGAACGCAAAGTGGAAAAACTTTTCACAGCCGAAACGCTTGCCGGCGTCTGCTTCCTCTGTTCGGAAAAAACCGCAGATAAATGCCATCGCCGATTGGTCGCGGAGTATTTGACTACAAGGTTTGGCAATTTGGAAATAGTTCATTTATAGGAAACTGGCGCGCCGTCATAAACGAGTTGCAAACCACCCGCCGCGCTCAAGTGATAGAGATAGCACCTTATTTAGCTAGGTTCAATGAAAAAGTGCGGGACGAAGCGTTCTTGTTTTATTCTTGACTTTTTGAAGGTTTTATAGTATAGTATTTTCATCAAGTGGGACGAGTCTATCTCGTCCTTTTTTCATGTCAAAACAGGAGGAAAAAATGGGACCATATTATAATTCTGCATTTCCAGGTTTGGGAAATAATGTCATGTATCGCAGAGCTGATGGGAATATATATGAATCAAGCGAAGGCACTCGCGCTTGGCGCAACAATAATCCAGGGAATCTACGAGATTACTCTTTTGCTCGGAATCAGGGAGCCATAGGAAGGGCTGGAGGAGAAACAGACGAAGCTCCAGCCTTTGCAATATTCCCTGATATGGAAACCGGTTGGGACGCCATGGTCAATTTGCTATCCGGAAGCACATATCAAAAACTCACAATATAAGAAGCTATAAATCGTTATGCTCCACCCAGAGAAAACGATGTTGCAGCATACATGAAATTTGTTGAGAACCAAACCGGATTTCCACGCATTACGCCAATGAACCATCTGTCAAAAGACAATCTATTACAGCTTGCACAGGCAATGAGGCGACATGAAGGAAATAGGCCGGGCAGAAGACGGTTGGTCGGCAAAGATGAAAAATATATATGGAGAACTAAAGGCGACGACAGAGTTCGGTCTGAACACGAAGCACTGGACGGGACAATAAGGTCGTGGTATAATGATCTAAATCCCGGAGAAGATTTTGGGTGTAGGTGTACAGCAGAGCCAGTCCATGAATAAATATATAATTTTATTATTGTTTCTGTTTTGCGCCCCTTATCAAGCGCAGGCATATATTGCGACACTAGATGGGCTGCCAAGGCCAGATTATATTGAGTATTTCGACATAGAACAAGAAGATGGCTCTGTCTATGGAATAAGCAGGAAAGAAACATTTTTTATTGATGTGAACGGCGATGGCAAAAAAGATAAAATTATCCGTGAGCGGTTCGAAACTATGACCGCTCATGGGTATTATTTCTATGATATAGAACTTCACAATGGTAAAAAATTGGAGATTCCTAGTTTTAGGACTGTTGAAGGAGCAGATTGTTTTTTACAAATATATAAATTCCAATTCTCACCATTCGCCATAATTAAAGCTTCGCGTCCACTTGGAGAAGAAAGTTGGATACAGCCAACTGCCGTAAAAATAGAAACCTATGAACTTAAAGGTGATAAGTTAGTAAAAATTTCCGAAATAAACACAGCACCTATATGCGATGTGCGAGATTTATTAGAGTCTTAAACTGGCGCGCCCAGAAGGATTCTAACCTACGACCTACGCGTTAGGAGTGCGTCGCTCTATACAGCTGAGCTATGGGCGCGTGCGGCTATGATACCCGGCGCAAAACAAAAAATCAATTCCAAAAAATGCTCCGCCGTGATATACTAAGGCCATGATTTTTGACATACTGACACTCGTCCTTTTGCTCCTCTGGTTCGCCGCCGCGATACATTTCATAGCGACGCTTATATTCCAGGTCGTGCGCAAAAGCACCTCTCCGCTCTCGTCGAACAAAACGGCGATAACTGAAACAGCAAAAATCCTCTCGCAACATTTCTCGGACAAGCCATTCACATTGATCGACATAGGTTCGGGCAATGGCCGAACCGCAATAGCTATTGCGCGAATGTTCCCGCAAGCGAAAATCGTCGGGCTCGAGCATAATCCGCATCTTGTCGCATTTGCGAAGTTAAACGCCTTCCTTCACCGCACGAAAAATGCCAGGTTCATAAACGCCGACGCAATGAAAACAGATTTCAAAAAACTAAAACCCGATGCGGCCTATTTGTATCTGGGCGAAAAGCAGACTACGCCCACAGGAAAAAATCTGCTCGCCGCACTTCCGAAAATAATAATCATCTCGAACAAGTTTGAAATCGATGGCGTCCGCCCGAAACAAACAGTAAATTTCAATTCCTTCGTCAATGGCCCGTTAAGGATCTACAAATCCTAAACTTACTTCACCGCCGAGTAAACCAGATCCGCGGACTCGCCGTCGTTTACCGTGCTGGTCTTATCCCGAAGCTTTTGTTGTATATCCTTCATTTCGGAATAGAACACATCGCTCCACGACCTGCCCATCAACTTCGAAAGCTGGCGTAGGTTCATGAAAATCGACGCCATGAATTTATTTATATCCTCGTCGGTCATCGAGTGGATCAAGATGTCGGTATAGTCGTATTTCTGAAGCATAGCGTATGAAAGCGCGCCAAGGTCCGTCAATGCGCGCGAGATAAGCACCATCACCTGCTGGTTGTTCGGCATCTTGACAAGTTCGGAATGCAACACCGCCCAATCCGAATCCATGAAAGTATCGATTGCCTCGAGTGTAAGCGGTATGCCGCTCGGTTTTACTGCCATAATCTTCTCCTTTTAAGGCATGATACCACAGCGCACGAATCCGCGCCATTTGATAAAATTCCTTGTGTTGACTTTGCGCACGCCGCCGGAATATAATGAAACCAAAGGAAAAAAATGCCGCTTGAAAAAATCCGCGCCGAGCTTGACCTTATCGATAACGTGATAGCGGATATGCTTGCGCTCCGCATGTCGGTGATTCCGGTTGTCGCGTATATTAAAAAGAAGAACGATTTGCCCCTCCACCAACCGGGCCGAGAAAAGGTGATTTACGACCGCCTCGAAGCGTTCGGCGCGGCTAATGGAATCTCGCCCGAATTGCTCAAGGATATTTACAAACGCATAATCGTCGAGGCGTTGCAAATCGAAGAGCGCTATATAGCGCTCGATCCATCAGACGAATTCGATGCCGATTTCGACGAAGTTAAATCTCTCGCCCGCGATCTGATTTCCAAAATCGGAACCATACGGGCAAAGGCCAAGGCCAAAGGAAAAACCCTTGTCGCCGCCGGCACTTCGTATTTTTCTACTGAATAACACTGATCTAGCAGGCGGCCAGTTTCACGAGTTCCGCGAACACGCGCGCAGGTGCACCGTCGTATGATTCATGCCGCAAAGGTGCTACAAACACCTTGAATTCTCGACCGACCAACGCGCCAAGGTTTAGCAGGTTCTCAACTATTAATACCCCGCCGCCAAGCAATATTTTATGCACGGGAAAAGGCGCCACATCGACCGACCACGAATCGATTCCTACGATCTTCACTCCGCGCCGCACGATTTCCGCGGCGAATTTTTCCGAAAGTCGCGGACTCGAGGCAGAATCAAAATACCGATCCGAATCCTCCGCTGCACTATCCGAACGCCCAGTCCAAAACAGCAGGATATCTCCGACCTCAACTCCGTCAAGCGGCACTTCGATTTCAAACATCCCGCGCACATCGATAAGCCGCCCCCGCCCGATAAAATCGTCAAGCCCAAAGTCCTTCTGCACCTTGCCGCCATCGATCATGTGAAACGGAAAATCTATGTGCGTTCCGACGTGTAGATCCATAGCCATGCGATGCTCGTTCCAACCGTCGCGCGCGAAATCCGCCAGGCATTCGAACTCTGCGGCCTTGTTGCCCTCGAACGCCGGCGCCGCCTCGATCGACATCGTCAAATCTATGTATTTCATTTATCCTCCGATGGTTAATATTATACCGAACGTTATAACCAAAAAGCAAATCGATTTCTTAATGACGCTCGCCTTGTCCGCGCGCTCGTTGAAGTTTCCTTTGCGGATCACACCCAAAAACAGCCCGATCGACATTACAAAAAACGGCGCCATGCTTGATATGCCGATACTTGCCAATACGGTGATATATCCAAGGACATAGAAGTTAAGCACATGGCCGATAGAACATAATATTTCGCTAGCTATAATCACGCCGCGGGATTTTTTGAACACCGCAAAATGCTCTTTGATGTCCGCGCGCATGGCTGGGTTTGCGAAAAACGAGAAAGCGAAAAGCGCGCTGAACACATTCGCATATACCACAAGGTTCAAAAAGTTTCCGTCGATGGCAAGCGCGTATTTTATCGCGATCGGCGCCATGCTGCTGATCGTTGCGGCGATAAGCATAAGGAAAAAGACTTCGTTCAACCTCGGCGCACGGAATTTTTCGATCGAAAGCGCCATCGAGCCAAGCACTATTATGAAAAATCCTATGTATTGCCACGTCGCCAAAACCTCGCCCAAAAATAAAAACGCGAATAATGGTATCGGCACCTTGCCAAGCGCGGATAGCGCACCGACGATCGACGTGTCGGTAAGCTTATAAGATTTGTATACCGGGAATAGGTGTATCACGTCTCCCGCGCCCCACAGAATACATACGACAAGGACCTCGACCGGCACAACGGTAATCTGGCCCGTTAATACGAACGCCCCGCATACCAAAATCTTCACTACCGAAAGATAGAAGATCAGCGTCGCCGGCCGGCGAAACCGTTTGACGGCAAGGTTGGATTCGATCACCTGCGCGATACAGAAAACGAATGTGGCGACGAAGGCGAGGATTATGTAAATCATACGCCCACCTCATTGCTTCTCGAAAAACTCGACTATGTTCCTGGCGCCGGCTTCGTCCATGCCGTCCCTGGCCTCTTCGGTCGCCGCGCCGATGTGCGGCGTTGCTATGAATCTATCGCTTGGCAATTTCTTGAATTCCTCGTCGTCATAGTATCCGTCCTGAGCGACAACGGCGACTTTTCCAGATTGCAAAGCCGATAGCAAAGCCGCTTCTTCAACCAACCCAGGCCGCGCGGGATTTATAAGGATAACGCCGTCCTTCATCTTCGCGATTTCCTTTGCGCCTATGAAGCCCTTGGTTTCCTCGGTCGCCGTGATGGCGATAAAAATCATATCGCTTTCGGAAAGGACAGTGTCAAGCGGGGTCGCCTCGCCGGTTCTGTTCCAATAGCGCACATTTGCGCCAAAGCCATCCGTCAATATTTTATAGACCGCCCTGTTTATGTTCCCGAATCCGACAAGTCCGATTTTAAGATTCCTTAATTCGCGCGACATTATCCGCCCGGACCCGCCGTTTAGGAAAGTTATTTTTCGAAGCGCGTCGATCGCCAATCCGACCGCAAACTCCGCCACCGATACGGCGTTCACTCCGGGCGCGTTTCTGATTTCTATGCCAAGCCTCCTTGCGGCGGCCACATCGACATAATTTTCATACCCGACTCCGGCGAAGGCCATCACCTTCAATTTCTTCGCCTGCTTCAAAATATTTTCTGAATAGTATGGATCGACGCCGAAATATACTGCGTCCTTGTCCGCTATCGAGGCGACTATTTCCTCTTCGCTCATAGGGGCGGCGGATTCTCGCATAGATATTTCATATTTACCGCTATCAAGCGCCGCGAAGGCGGCCGGCACGGATTTTCCCACCAAACTTCTAAGCGATATATGAATTTTTATCTTATCCATAGTCCAAGAGTATAAGACAACTCGTCCAAAAATAAAAGAAAAATCCCCCACCGAAGCAGGGGATTCACTATTCTCGACGAACTTGTCAAATCGAGGCGATTACGACGGTTCGGAATAAAAAATAATCCGCAAACGTATTTCTTATTACGTGCGGAATTATTTTTTACGAGAACCCAGTAGGCGCCCGATTTCACAAGTTCCTACTTGATGGTTTTCGCAATCGCAACGGCAGTATCAAGCATGCGGTTGCTGAAACCCCACTCGTTGTCATACCATGACACGACGCGCACGAAGTTTCCTTCCATGACCTTCGTTTCGTTCAAGTCGAAGATCGAGGTGCGTGAATCGTGGATAAAGTCGGTGGAAACAAGCGCTTCGTCGTTGACGCCAAGCACGCCGGCAAAACGCGGCGACGCGGCGGCCTTCGACATGATCGAGTTGATTTCTTCGACCGAGGTGTTGCGCTTCGCCACGAACTTGAAGTCGACAAGCGATACGTCCGGGGTCGGAACGCGTGTCGCGACGCCGTCGAGTTTGCCCTTCATCTCCGGGATAACTTCGCCGATGGCCTTCGCCGCGCCGGTCGAGGTAGGGATGATGTTGCAAGCGGCCGCACGCGAGCGGTAAAGGTTGCCCTTCAAATCGCGGTCAAGCGGAACCTGGTCGCCGGTGTATGCGTGGATCGTGGTCATGAAGCCGTGGGAAATGCCGATTTCGTTGTTAAGTGTGAACACGACGGGGGCAAGGCAGTTCGTGGTGCAAGAAGCGTTCGAAACTACCAAATGCTCGGACGAAATCTTGTCGTGGTTGACGCCGTAAACGACGGTAATGTCCGCGCCCTTCGAAGGAGCGGAAACAAGCACGCGTTTCGCGCCGGCTTCAAGATGCACGACGGCCTTGTCCTTGTCAGTGAAGATACCGGTGCACTCGAACACTACGTCGACGTCCATGTCTTTCCAGGGAAGCTCCTTGGGATCCTTATAGGATATGTATTTCGGGGATTGGGTTCCGCAGACCAGCTTGTCGCCATCGACTTTTACGGTTTCTTTAAGCTTGCCGTGGACAGAGTCATAACGCAAAAGGTGCGCCTGCGTCGCCACGTCGCCAAGGTCGTTGATTGCCACGACCTGAATGTCGGTGCGGCCGGATTCGACAAGTGCGCGGAAGGTAAGGCGTCCTATGCGTCCGAACCCGTTGATTGCTACTTTTACCATTTTTATTTTTCCTTTCGTTATTAGAACACCGGGCATTATAAGTCCCGCCCGCGCCTAAGGCAAGATATTTATATTTTTTCTATTGACAAAAGGTTATGGGGGGGGGTATTCTGTCCACACAAAACCAAAACAAAGGAATAAAAGCATGAAACAAAAGCTCAAGACCAAAGCCGGCGTAAAGGGATACAAGCATGCCCCTTCGAAAAATAAAACCAACAAAGCCGCCGCCAAATTGGCCGCCATCAAAAAAGGCAAAGGCAGCCGCTAATCGCGTTTTATAAAAATTACCCCCGCTTCGGCGGGGGATTTTTTCTAACTCTTCTGCTTCTCCTGCGGCTTCACAAAAACCTTTTCGTGTGCCTTTGTGATTTTATCATCTGCTGCCTTCGCCTTATTTATTTTCGACCAATGCTTATACATCGGATTAAGCATGCCCTTAACCTGAAGATTGCACCAGAAGCTTATGTCGGGAAAAATATGAAGAAGCTGCTGCACGACTTCGTTCGGCAGATTGGCCTTGAATGCGTTGCAACTCAAATGCGCCGGCCCCAAATTCTCGGAAAAACTGTCGCCCCCGGC
The DNA here is from genome assembly GCA_009785175.1 of Alphaproteobacteria bacterium. Lineage (GTDB taxonomy): Bacteria > Pseudomonadota > Alphaproteobacteria > Rs-D84 > CACZYB01 > WQWV01. Next base: position 2,286 of record WQWV01000008.1, on the reverse strand, counting down.
CTCAAGCGGCTCGATATGATCGGCGGTAAGCTCCCACTCCTCGATAATTTCTTGACAGATACAACACTTTAGGATTATACCGTCTTTAATATCCTGAAGCCACTTTCTCTTAAGCGCCCGGACACCAATCTTGCGCGGCTTTCCCTCTTTTTTAATAGGAGTCATGTTTTTCACCCAGTTTTCAATATCTAGACAAACTTTACCCCCCCCCGCAACGTTTTGTCAAGCAATATTTTGGAATAATTTCCGCGAGCTGCGCCAGCACTCGCGTCGCCAAGCAAAGGCCACCAACGTGGCATTTGCGGGCAGATTCTATATGTGTTTTAATCGCGCACGCGGCGTAGCCGCTTTAAGTCATAAATATTCCCCAGCGGGTCCCGGCTGCGCTGCGGCCTATGGCCTAGCTTGCTTTGCCCGCAAGGTAATATTTGTATTGATAATTAATTGGATAATTTTCTAACTCTTCTCAACAAAACCGCGAAATCCTTCGGCATTTCGGCCCTCTTTTTAATCCGCCGACCGGACACAGGATGATGAAACTCGATATTCTCGCTATGAAGCATCTGTCTGGCAATGGGCGCAAGCAACGCCGCCGCCTCGCGCACCTCGATCGTCCGCAAACGCCGCCCCGCGTCCCCGTAAACCATATCCCCGACAACGGGATTGCCGACAAAGGCGCTATGGACGCGAATCTGATGCGTCCGCCCGGTTTCCAAACGAAAGCGCACCAACGACGCCACCGCCTGTCGCCCTATGGTGAAAACTTCCTCGGTGGTATAGTGGGTAATGGCCCTCCGCCCGCCGTCTTTGACTACGCACATCTTGGAAAAGTCGCGGCTCGAGCGGTCGATATTTGCATCACACGTCCCGGCGATAGGGTTCATCACGCCCCACACAAGCGCAACGTATTCGCGCCTCACCTCGTGCGATTCGAATTGCTTTGCCATCACGGTGAAAGCGGCATCGGTCTTGCACGCCATCATTGCGCCGGTTGTGTCCTTGTCAAGACGGTGGACGATACCGTCGCGGCCAAGCTCGGATCCTTGCGACGCAAGACGGCCGCCGGTATGAAAAGCAAGCGCGTTGACCAAAGTCCCGCCCCTGACGCCCGCGCCGTTGTGGACGACCATGCCCGCCGGCTTGTTGATGACGATCACATCGTCGTCCTCGTATAGGATTTCAAGCGGTATGTTTTCCGGCACCACCACCGATTCGTTTTTTTCTTCCGGCAGAGCGACGATATAAACCTCTTCTGCCACAACCTTGCGCCGGACATCGGTAATGGCCGCACCGTCAATCGCCACAGCTCCGGCTTCGATAAGCTCTTTTACCTTGACGCGCGAAACGGTGGGCATAGCATCGGCCAAAGCCTTGTCAAGCCGCAAGCCGACAGCGCCCTCGCCGATCACTATTTCAATTTTTTCCATAAAGGCATGATAGCACCGCATCGTCCAAGAGCAAGGTAAAAATCTCCTAACCTAAACCCTTCCACCTGTTTTTTGTGCGGCGCGAAACTTCTCGGCTTCATTAAAAAGCTTTTTGAATTTATTTGCTCTTTCGGGATCTCTATCCATTTGAGCTATCTTGCCGATATCCTCTATTTTCTTCCTAATATCGCTTGGTAATGATAATTTATCCAATTTTTCTCTGGCTTTTTCTTTATCATAACCTCCTCTTAAGGCACCTTTATTTGAATATCCAGCGATCAACTCGATAATATCACCATATCGGGCGATCAGGTTTATGACTTCTTTTTTATGTTCTAGATTATCATATATAGAGTCCACAGTATAGCCAGCGTATTTGGGTTTTTTGATTTTATCTTTTACTGCTTCGAATCCCATAGTTTCTCTCCTTTGTTTTTTAGTTTTGTTTCCCTCCATTCCATGATACAATTTATTTTTTTTTGTCAACTATTTTCTCCCTGCTTACGCGCAAAAATAGTTGACGGTAAATTTACCTAGCGAACCGGCTAAAGCTTACTTCATCACACTAGCGCGCTAGTGTGATATCATGATAGCGTGATGAAGTATTGCGAGCTGGCTTGGCCACGAGCTTGCCTAAGGAAGGCCAACTGCTCTTGGCGTCCCGCCTTCGCGCAACCTTTCTATACCTTTAGCTCTCCAGCGAGCTTGCGAGCTGCGCGCACCCAACGTCTCGGCGTAGCGTATAGCGAAGACGGAACGCCGCCCCACGCAGTCGGTGCGCGCCCAAGACGCTTCCGCCCTGCTCGGCGTGGTTTGCTGATGCGAGATGGGAGTTATTGCGATGGCGAGGCTTCGTTTG
>WQWV01000007.1 GCA_009785175.1 Alphaproteobacteria bacterium | reverse complement strand
TCCCGCCTTCGCCACAACCTTTCTATACCTTTAGCTCTCCAGCGAGCTTGCTCGCTGCGCGCACCACGCCGCCCCCACGCTGTGCGTGCGCGCCCCAGGAGGGGACACGCCGCCCTGCTCGGCGTGGTTTGCTGGAGCGCAAGCGCTTAGCTATAAATCTTGTCCAGCGGAGTCGGCGTTCTCCTACGTCGAGCCGTCCATCGTAGATTGGATACCGGCTTGACCAGGAATTCACAAAAAAAATCCCCCGCCGAAGCAGGGGACTTTCGACTAAGCCGTTCAACTCTTAGAACTGGACGCCATAGCGCACGCCGAAACGGTCGTCGCCTTCATCAAGTTCGCGGTGCATGAACATAGCGATCGAGCTATTGCCTTTAAGGGCATAGTATGCTTCTAGCTTAAGCCACATCTGGTTGTCGTTGTCCGACCCCGAGAGCATGACATAGTCAAGAGCTGCCGAACCGGCCCAGCTGCGGTTGAACTGATAAGCTCCTACAACGCCGAGGATAGTGGAATCGGGCTCGTCGCCGTTTTCAAAGTTGAGTTCTCCCTTGACGGCCACGGTGATGTCTTTTCTTACCACACCGATGTTGGTTCCAACCGTCCATCTGTCGGTATCGCTGAAGTCGTTGATGCCGCGGGTGATGCCTCCGTATACGTCTCCGATGGTCTTGCCTGACATATAGCGATAGCTTACCCCGAGGTTCCAGTTGTTAAGATCGGAATCCGAATCTCCGCTCGAGGACCAGCGCATCCAGTCTAGGCCGCCGTAAACAGAGAACTTGTTGGTGATACCGTATCCGATAGTCTGGCCTATAACCAAGTCGTTGCCCCAGTCATAGTTGGTGCGGTATCCTTCGGTGATAGAGTATAGCTTACCAGCATCGGGGCGATAGAGTGGATTCTCTATGCGTCCGAACGCTTCGGCTCCGCTTGCGGCTCCGATAGCTGCGACAAGGGCAAGTAGTGATAGTTTTTTCATATATAGTTTCCTTTCTTTGTTTGTTTTATCGGCGTGCGGCCTACGCCAATAGGAGAATTTTACTACGCGTGAATCACCCAGGGCAAGTGAAATGTTTTGTAATAAGTTTGGGCATTGCTTATTGTGGTAGGGTAGGGTATAATACACGCGAAAAATCAGCATTTCCTTATCGAAATAACAAGCTCGTCCCAGCCCGCGTGCGGCTTTGTCATGGCTTCGAACACTCGCGCGATCGCGGCCATCGTGTCCTCTGCGCGCCAGCACCTGACGTCCATATCTCGGCACGAGCCGATATTTTCCTTTGCATAAATAACCGATATCCTAAGCTCTTTGTCCGACATTTGGCCTCCTATGAAAAACCCGTTCGTTCCAATCGCCATCGCTTGACCCGACGAAAGAAAAAACCGCCTTCAAGGGAAAGCGGTCGGGAGAGTTCAAAAAGCCATACTAGGGACTTCCGCCGTATTGAATATTAGGGCAGCTCCCCGACCGTAGCCAGAGATATTTTAGTATGGGCTTTTGAACACCCCGAAGCCAAGCTCCCTCGGTTTCAATAGTAATTGTATGCTATTTTTAAGAAAATTTCAATCTATTTAACATTTTTGTTCTTATACCGTGCAAGTTTTGTAGCATACTATCGCTATTGACACTCTCCGAGGTTGGAATATAATCGTTCTTGATGAAATTCAGCATTCCGATTTTGCCGCGCTTCTTATCTACCCAGTTTCTGCGCGCGTTCGGTTTGGTGTTCTTTTCCATCATAGGCATAATCCTTTTGTTTTCTGTGATTCGCTCGCTTGCTATTACCGGCAAGGACGGCGCGGCCATACCTTTCGCGGTGGTGATGAGGCTTGGAATCTACGAGGTGCTAAAGACGCTTACCGCGACCCTGCCGCTATCGGTTCTGCTTTCGGGCCACCTTGCGTTCTGGCGCCTAAGTCGGACAAGCGAGTTGGTCATAATCCGCTCGATCGGCATTTCGGTATGGGGATTTTTGATGCCGATAATATTGGTATGCATGGGTATAGGCATAATCAACTTTTCTATCATAAGCCCGATCTCTGCCGCATATAGCCAAAGAATGGCGCACGAGCGTTTCGCGCATGCGATAACAAGCCACAATCCGATGGTGTTCTCGCAAACCGGTCTTTGGTTAAGGGAGCGAAACGAGGCGACGCAGAGCTTTCTTTACGCCGAGTCGATAAGGAAGGAGGGCGACGCGCTCAAGGCCACGGGCATTACGATCTTCATCACTAACTCCCGCGGCGATTTCTTGCGCCGTGTCGAGGGGGCAAGCGGCGTGCTTAAAAACGGCGAACTTCGCCTAAGCGACGTTGAAACGTTCGACACTCGGCTTGAACTTCGCATTTTGCCGGAATATGTTTTCGACACCTCGCTATCGGCGGAAAAAATAGAGGAGTCGGCCTCCGAGCCGGACAAGTTCTCGTTCTGGGAATTGCCGAGTTTCATCAGCTTCTTCGAGGAATCGGGCTTTTCGGCCAAAAAGCACCGGCAGTATTTCTATACTCTGCTTTTCATGCCGCTGACTCTGGTGGCGTTGCTTTTCGTATCTGCGCTGTTTTCGATTTCGCCCGCGCGCTCGCAGAAGGGCTTGATGTTGAAATTATCGGGCGGCGTCATGTTGGGTTTCGTTGTTTTCTTTATGGATCAGGTTGTGCGCGCGATCGGCACAAGCGGTCATATTCCTCTTTTACCCTCAAGTGTCATAGTGCCGCTTATAACGCTGATAGTTTGCACGACCGTTCTTTTGCACCAAGAAGACGGATGATCAAAGTGGCGGAAGGTTCAACTCCCTATCCTTAACAAGTTTATCCAACTCGTCGAGCTTTTTGTTGATAAGCCTTATCAGCTCTGCGACCGACATCTCCTCGTGTATGGGGCTTCCCCCGATTCTTCGGTTCTCGGGGTTCTCGTCCCGCATTATGTCTTTGATGACAAGGTCTTCGCCTGAGAATGATACGTGCCCTCCGTCGAATCTAAGATGGTATTCGCCTTCGCGTCCGGCGATTTCCAATCTTGGCGCGATAAGCAGATCCGAGTATCTCATCTTTGTATTGTTTGCGTGAATATACATCGAGGGAAGCTCCTGTGCCGGATCTCCGATCCTTTGTATGTGAACCGGAAGCGAGGCATCGACCTCGATCAGGTTTCCTACGCTCATCTCCATATTGCCGACGGTCTCGGGTCTAAGGGTAAGGGTATCTGCGCTGGTCCATCTGAACCGTCCGTAATTTGCCAAAAGGGCGGCGGTCGTTATCGTTCCCTCGACAAGCACTTTTCCTATGCCGGCAAGGCTTAGTCCCGCGGCCTGTATGCCTTCTGGGAATATGACCGATCCCTCGCCGTCGCCGACCCTTACCGGCGTAGGGGGGAATAGGCTTTCCAATGATACGTCGGTGCCGCTTGTAGGCGGTTTTCCTATGATCATTCCTTCGAATACGGCGGTTGTTTCATCTATGGGTTCGTCGCTACCTGCGGCTACAAGAAGTATGTTGGTTTCTACGCTGATGGTGGCGTTTACATTCCTTGCGTCCATTATCTGGTTCTTGTTCATATAAAGGTTTGTTTTCATGATAGCCCTTGCCGGATCGAATCTGTGTATATAGTCGTTGGCGTCGCTTGTCGCGGTATTGAACACTATTGCGTTTCCGAATATGCATAGGTTTTCGACGGTCGGTTCCAAATCGCACGCCCTGTTGTTCCAGTTAAGCGGCGGCGGGCCGGGCGAGTATACTGCAAGGCTCCAGTTCGCCCCCCATATTATTCCGTCCTCGACATATCCGCCGAAACCGAAGGATTCCCGGACGATCCGTCGTGCGCGTATTTCGTTTACGGATTCGGATTCAAGAGCCACTACGATCGAACCGAACACGGGCGTTCCTTCTTCGCCCGGTGCGCAGCCTCCATAGCATGCGTCGGGAAGCCTCATAAGTTTTACGACATATTGGTTTCCAAGCACGCTGTGCGTCCTGAAATTTGGCGACAATCCGGCGGGGATCAAGTTGTCAAGGCTGGTTTCCAGGTATTCTATGTTGTCGCACAATACATCCCTTGCGCAAACCGATCCCGGCGCCGCGAATTGACAGCACTTTCCGCTGTATTCTTTGATATCGCCAATACTCATTCCCCGGCTAAGGAGGTCGGCGCCTTCGACGTTGAAGTATCTCTCTGCCGCCTCGCGCAGCATGTTCATATCGCGCACGATAAGCTCGTTTCTTATGTCTTCCGAGCGCTGGTTTATATTCTGGGTCATAAGCGGGAATATTATTATTATTATTCCGATTACAAGGATAACCTCAAGGAGCATGCTTCCGACGTCGATTTTATTTTTTCTTTTTATCTTCATTTAACCTCCGATTTTTATATCGGTTAGTCTTGTCGGTTCAAGTTCTGGGGGTATTGCAATCCTTCTGCCCTCAACATGTCTTTGATTAAGGTTGTTGACGTCTGTCATAAGGTTTTGGACTCGCGTTATTACGCTGCCGATTTCGCTCTTTACGTTTCCGGTAGTCTTGAAGTTAAGCGCCGCATCGCTTCCCACGACAAGCTTTCCCCTATCCGTCCTTGCCCCTGCTCCGCTTCCGTCGGATATCCAAAGTTCGCCCTCGGTTATCTGGATCTCTTTCGAGTCGAGCGTTTCTACGTCTATTTCTCCCATTCTTACGTTCAGCTGATCCATGCTTGCCGGTTTTATTACAAGGGGTAGATAGTCGCCTGCCTTGCCACCGTATCCTTCTGGCACCCATAGGTTTTTAACGGAAAGCCTGTCTCCGAGTCTTAGGTCTCTGAATGCCGCGTATTGAGCCTCGAGCTCGGTTCGTTTCGAAGTGTCGAACGGGCATATTCCGGCGCCGAGGCACGGATTTTCGAATACGGAAATATTAGTATCGCAACTGCTGTGCTGCTCTCCGTCCGAACCTTTGTTAAGCGGGCATACGCTGGGGTTGTCGACTACGGTTATATTTTCGAAGGTCGATTCTTTTCCCTCAAGGTTAAGGTGTCCCGCGACTATTATGTTCCTAAGTGTCAGCTCGACGCTTTTTTCTATGACCATGTCTCCGGTCCAAGTATCGTCGTCCTTCTTGTGCCGCTCGATATTGACTCCTCCGAAAAACGTTCCGTCGACGAAGCATATCGAGTGCCTGCATCCGTAATTTTGGTCGGTTTTACCCTCTGCCTTGCCGAATTGGGGTTTTACGCTAAGGAATCTTGCGAATAGGTCGCTTGCGTCGTTTATGTCGTGGTTTATGTCAAGGCATGTTCCAGCTGCCGGCGGCGCACCCGCGTTGGGACATCCGGCGGTGGTGCCGTCTCCCGTTCTGCACCCAAGCGAGAAGCATGTTCGCATGGTATTGCCCTCTATGCCGTTGAACCCTGTTCTTGCAAGGAAGTTGTTCTCGTCGAAATCGTCGCCAAGTGCCGCGCTGTCCACCCTTACTACAAGTGTGTTCTTGGTGATCCTATTTACTCCTTCGCCCTCGCAAAGGGGATTTTCGGTGCAATCGGTCGACCATGCTCCGGTCGAGGATACAAGTTTTGCCGGCTTGTCTCCTTCGCCCATCTCTGCCATTCCGCAGTTATCTCCGCAATAAAGTAGGGCTCGTCGCATAGCAGGTTCTGAAATGTTGAATGTCTGAAGGTTCAATAGGGCGTATACCTTGATTGCGCCTTTTTTGGTGTCTGCGTCTATTTCGCGCGTCCACCGGACTTTCATATTCTCGGTTATAGTTTTGGGTATGAGAGGGCTTAGTCCATAGCATTCTTCGAATTGCGATCGCGTGCTGTCGTTGGGACAGTTGTCGTCCTCGTCCTCTGCGCGTCCGAAATTGCCCGACCATTCTCCTCTTCGCAAAGTCATGTAAGCGCCCATGGATCCTTCTATGCTTCTAAGGCTCGAGGCAAGCCTTAGGCTGTTGACCTCAAGCATTTCCTGATATATATAGCGGTATGCCACGGGCGCGATTATCGAGAGCACTCCTACCGCGAGTATTACCTCGATAAGTCCAACGCCGGCGCTGTTCCTAAATAATCTCCTCATGGTTCGTCTCCCGGAGGCGTATCTCCTGGATCTGTCTGGGCGATATATTCAAGGTTTAGGACGTTGTGCGTGAATTCGTGCAGCACGTTGACGACTTGTATATACCTTTCTATCGTTCGCGCAAGTGATACGCAGTTGCTGCCCCCGGCGCTTCCGCAACTGTCGGCGCCGCCCGGCGCGTTCCTTATGATGATGTCCTCAAGTTCCGTTTTTCCGGCAAGTCGTATGCGCGCGGTTGTTTCCGACCTTGTCGAGGCTCCTATTATGGACGGACAGTCCGCTCCGCATATTGTGGCCGTGATGTCGCCCGCATAAGCACCGTGTAGCTTCACCCCCTGCGAGAACAGGGTCGCGTTGTCCGTAGGTTCGGACGTTATTTTGTTGGCGGAAAGGCGCACTGCGGAAAGACCTTTGTTTTCGCATCTGTTGGGCAATACTGCATTGTTCCACGAGCAAGATGAGGCGTTCGCGTTGCAGCTTGATTGATTGTTGTATGCGCTACAGTCCACATCGGGCCTTACGATAAGGTCGCTGTCTATGGTGATCGAATTGGTTATGACAAGTTTTCCGTTGTTTGTGATGGTAAGGTCTGATTCCGGAAGCCTGATCACGCCTGCCTCCAGAGTTTTTTCCACATTGATGTCCTGAAGCGTAAGCGACATGTTTCCCATTTCGTTTGGCTCATAGTCCTTTCCTATCACAGGGAATAGGTTGTTTGTAGTGTTGTTAAATGGGCCGCAGTTTCCGGTTCTGGGCGTGTGTCCCGAACCCCTTGGGAATTCGCGCGTGGCGCATGCGTCCTCGGTTCTTTGCGCCCCCGTTGCTCCGCCCTGCATGATTATGTTGCCGCCCGAGGCTCCTATGCTGTCCGGCGCTATTATAAGGGTTCCCCCGATCGCAAGCGCTTCTTGGAACTTGGCCTTGTATCCCGACACCGTTCCGGCAGAAAGGGATAGCGGGCCAAGATTCGTGGGATTTCTTTCATCTGCGGTTTTCTGAAGGACAAGCCTGTTTTCCACATGTAGCGATCCTATGTTTTTTATGTCGTTTCCGCCCATGTGCAGGTTGGTCATCATTGTGTTGACTATTTTCTTGTCCGGAACGTTGCCCTTTAGCTCGGAGGCATGCAGGAACTCCGAGAATCTGTTCATGTCGCTAAGCCATACTACGACGGAATCCGGGAAGAAGTTTTTAACGAACTTGGTCACCCTCTCGGCCTCGCTGTTAAGACCGCCTCCGTCGTTCCATTGCGAACAACGCTGCACCATTATTTGATTTTCGGGTGTTCCTACGTTCTCGGCTGCGTGAAGTCCAGAGCATACGCTGAATCTGGGTATGTTGAATTCCGATACGAACGGCTCGCCCCCCACCATGATTCCGCCCCTATCCAAAAGTCGGGATCCGAGTTGCCCAAGCATTATGTTAGCCTTTTCAAGACCGTCTCTTTTTCCCGCTCCTGCCACGCCGTTTATTGCGTATGTGTATTTTTCAATTCCGCCTTCTCTTCTAAGCGCGGGCCAGCCGTTTTGATCGCGAACTATGGTTTTGCATACGATCACGAAGTTTTCCATACCAAGGGCGTTTCTGTATCTTCCCATTGCTCTTCCGCCGAACGGCTCGAACACCGAGAAATTTTGTGTATCGGAGCATAACGAGCTGATACCGTCCATTGGTTCGGTCGAGTTGTGGAAGCAATAGCACCGATCCACTATCGAGTGCGAGCTGTCCACTTCTAGTATCGGCCTTCCGTCGGCGTCGAAGACCAACACTTCCTTGCCCTCGGAATTTATTTCGGTTCTCCACTTGCGCGGCCCGACTCTTTTCGGCTCAAGGCTTCCTTTGTTGAACATGAAATATGTTGTCGCCACGCGCTCGAGGTTTTCAAGCTGGGTTGTCGATTCGGCGATAAGGGCTCGTTCCTGTGCCTTCCTCATCTCGTCGATGACTATTGGCACTCCGATTATCATAAGGGTAAGGCCCATGACCGCCTGCATAAGCGCGGCACCACGGCTTTCTTTCATATAAAGAAGTCGTTTTGACATTTTCCCTCTCGGGTGGTATTATACCAAAATGAGGGACAAATTGAAAGCGAAAAAGAAACCGTTTATTCTTGCCGGCATAGTTGCGGTGGCCCTTGTTGCCTTCGTGCTTTCCAACCGGGTTTTGGGTGATAGGCTAAGCAACGGCAAATCGGCCGAGGTCGTGCGCTTCGACGAACAGAAACAGGATCTGTTTTTGATGGTCGGCATGACCCAGGGCTATTTGGTTCAAGATGCCGAGGCCGTGGCCAACTTCCTCCGTATACTTTCTAACGCGAATAAAATAGCGGCCGGGAATATTTCATACGACGAGGCATATTTGCTTCAGAACGATATTTTAAGGAGCGCGGAATTGATCGCGGACATGGCCGAGGGGATCGCGCCGCTTGCCGCCGATCCGATGTTCAAGAACGCGCTTGCGCGATTCAGGACATTCCGGGACGTCCGCACGAAATTTATCTATGCCTGCCGCAAAAGGGCCGAGGGCATGAAGTGGCTCTCGTTCGGCCGCGATGTCGAGAAGGATTTCTGCGGGTAAAAAAATGTCATTCCGCACTTGATGCGGAATTCAGTGAAATATATGACCATTTTAAGCGAGCTTGCGAGCTGCGCGCTGAACGCCGCCCCACGCAGGGCAGCGCGCCTTACGGCTTAGCCGCCCATGCCGGCGTTCTTGGCTTCGCTATGCGCTACGCCGAGACGTTGGGTGCGCGCAGCTTCGCGTAAACGCTCGCTAGGAAGCTAAAAGTATAGAAGTGGCTGAAGCTCGAGCAAGGCGGGACGCCAAGAGCAGTTGGCGTTTGTGTGGGCGATACTCGCCTGGGCTCGCGGGTATAACGGCTACCGCCTCATTCTATTCACTTCCCGCATGGGCACTCCCTCGCCGAAAGTTTCGCGCACTGCGAAATCCGCGGCGTTTGCGGGATTCATTCCAATAGCGATTCCGTTTATGCAATTTTCAAGCAATAAATCGAAGCCCGAATCCGCCGGCACAACTCGCTCTTGCACGGCGACAAGCGCCCTCTGGCAACCGTAAATTCGCGCCACGGCAAGCTCCGCCGCTTCGGTCAGGCCGGCGCATTCGTCGTCTCTCATGAACCGCGCGCAACGTTCGGCCATAAGTATCATGATTCTCTCGGTAGTGCGCGGCGGCGCGTCAAGCTCGAGTATCCGTGCATAACACGCTTCCTCAAGCGATACGTCCGGCACCGCCGTCGCGCCGAACGCGAATAAAATCAAGAAAATAAAAATCTTCATTACATCATTATATTCCAATTTTTTAAGAAGGGCAAGTCTACCCAAGCTGCCGCACCCGTCCGGTCTTCGCAAAAGTCAAACAATAGATCCGTTTCGCGCCTGCCCATCGCAAAACCTTGGCGCATTCGTTAAGCGTTGCGCCGCTTGTATAAACATCGTCGACAAGCAATACTGATTTCCCGCGCACAGCATTGCGGTCGCGAACACGAAAAGCCCGGCTTACATTAACAGCACGTTCCCTAGGAGTCTTGGTTCCCTGTGATTCGGTCGCACGAATTCTCACGAGTGTATCATGTAAAAACTCTTTGCCTGAATCCATGGCGATCAGCCGTGCAAGCAAAGCCGCTTGGTTGTATTTACGTTTCAAAAGTCGCAAAAAATGTATCGGCACAGGCATCACCACGTCGACCTTGTCGATGAAAGAAGCGGCGCGTGCGCTCATCATTCTCGCCATGAATTTGGCCATTTTGGTGTCGTCCGCGTGCTTTAGCGGCAGTATTATATTCTTCGCCGCCACCGAATAGAGCATTACCGCGCGATGGGCGGTAAACGTTGGCTTCAAGCGCTGGCACCTGCGGCATACCAATATGGATTTGGAAACGGGCGCAAAGGCAAGCTCGAACGGATGCCCGCAAAGCCTGCAGCACGGCTCGGATATAAGTTGAGCACCGGCGAAGCACTCGCCGCATAATCCGTCCTGCGCCGCCACGGCCCTCTCGCAACTCAAACAGCGCGGAGGAAAAAGAAAATTACTGATAAATTTTAATAGCATATAAATCCAAAAATAAGGCCGGGGCGTTAAACAATCCCAATAACAGAACCCCGCTGTATTGGATATTCCAGCGGCCACCTCGACCATAGTCGAGATTAATGTATGCTTTTATGGAAAACTTTGCAATAGAATTTCCAATCGAAAGGACACTGAGCAATGCGAAGGACTTTCGGTTTAGCGGCTTACCACCGATTGACGCGGAAAGTCTGGACGTTCGCTCCGTCGCCGAAAAGTTCGTCGCCTGCATGCGCCACTCGTATGGTCTCGGATACATCGTTGTCGACCGCCCTGAATGTAAACGAGTTAGCATCGCGCTGGACAAGCACGGGATTGATCTGACGATCCGCAACACCTGCGCCGCGCATGACGTTGGAAACTATGGCCACGCGTCTGGCGGCAAGCACGCGTCCGTTCTCGGTGCCCATTGAAACCTCAGGCACGCCTATTTCGATCGTGGTGGTGGGAATGTTTGTCGCGACTTGTGCGAACGAGCGAAGCAAATTTACGGATTCGGTCGCCATAGCGGCCGAGTTCTCGTCGAACGATAATTTAAGCTGCAACACTTCGCGGTTTCCCGCGCGAAGTGGTCGTCCGGAGGGCAGTTCCACACGGCGCACTGTAGCTTTGAGGTTAAGTGGTTCAGCAGCGGGCGCCGCGGCAACTGGCGCGGGACGGGGCGCTATGGGCGCCATAGGTGCCGGCGCAGGTTCCCAATGATCCTCCTCGTCGTCCCATTCGTCGTCCCAATCCCAATCTTCGTCCTCGTCGTCCCAGTCCTCGAGCGGGGCAAGGAATTGGTTCTGGGCCAAATAGCTACGGGCGAGTTCGTTTTTCAAATTGGCGCTTGCAACTTCGCGTTCCCCGCGGCGCGAGCGTTGAGCGCCCTTCACCTGGGGACGCGGAGCAGGCGTGGCGGCGGGGGCCGGTGCTGGCGCGGGCGTGGACGCGGCCGGCGCATCCCTTCTCACCTCGGGCCGAATGGCCGAAAAGGATTTAACGAACGGGCTGTTCTGCGCGACTTCGCGCTCTCCGAACGATATGGAATTTTTCCCCACCTTGCGTGCCGGAGCGGGCGTATGACGCGCTATAACTCCGAACGGCGAGCCGGAATCGACCACAGGCGCGTCTATGGTGGCGATCTGCGCTACGCTGATTTCTTCGATGGATTCGATAACCGGCGTGGCGGAATAGGTAATAGCCGGCACGAACGACGAAGTGTAGATAAGCTCTTCTATAACAGGAAGCTTGGGTGCCGGCGCTGCGGCTCTAGGCTTTGCAACCGGAGCAACCGCGACCTCGACGAACATTTCCGGATCTAGCGTGTATACATACGGCTCGACCGCTGCGACTTCGTCGAACGTGGGATAGTCGAATACGGGCGCGATGAACGCTTCGTTGGATTTCATGGGGACGATAGGAAGCACGATAGGCCGCGCCTCCACCCGTGCGGAAATGCCTAAAACAGCCAATAACATAAGGACAAGCCTGCGTTGCATTCCTTTTCCCTTTTCCTTATCACTATTCGTAGCAATTATTTTTGCAAAAGTAAAGTAATATTACGCGTATGAGCTATTCAGCGGGGCCTGCCGAGCAAAGCGCGCTGAACGCCGCCCCACGCAGGGCAGCGCGCCCTTGCAGAGCGCTTCCGCCCATCCGGCGTCCAGGCTTGCTTTGATTAAACTTCCGACTTACACACTTCCCAAAGCTCGGGGAATTCGCGGCCCATGTCTTCTTCGTTGAAATGCCCTTTGCTAAGGCGCATGACGTTTGTAAGGGGTAGGGCCTCCAAGATTTTTTCGGTGCTTTCGATGACCCCTTCTCGGTCGTTTTCCGAATAAATCAAATCGATTCTCCCCACCCGCTCCGGCAAATTCTTGTCAAGGCGCAGGTTTGCGAAATAATCGCCAAGCTTGCGCTGCGGGTCAATCCATGGCGCGACCAGGACAAGGTGGCGCACGCGTATTTCCGGGCGCTCGCTCAAATATTTAAGCAAAAATCCCGCGCCGCACGAATGCCCGACTAACCGCGTATCCTCGTCAAGTTCAAGCCGCGAAAACATATTCACATCGTCCGCCCAGTTCCGTGCCGGCACCCACGCGTTAGGGAAAAGCGGGTTTTGGCATACGACGCCGCTTTGAATATATTTCTGTTGCAGCCAGCCAAGCCAGTTGCGCGAACAGTTGGGCGTATCGGCCCTAAGCTCCTTGTCAAAGCCAGAGCTTACTCCGTGGCATATTATAGCTTTCTTCATATCATCACCTTGAAAAGTTTGGTTGTGTTTTTTGTTATTTGTTCGCAAAGTTCGGACTCGTCCATTCCGCGCAACCGCGCAAGCTCGCGTGCGACATGCGCCACGAACGCGGGCTCGTTCTGCTCTCCGCGATGTGGCACAGGGGCTAAAAACGGCGCGTCCGTTTCGGTCAAAAGGCGTTCCACCCGAGCCGCCGCAAAAATCTCGCGAAGCGCGGTCGCGCTTTTATAAGTTATAATTCCCGATGCGCTGATATATCCCCCTATCTCAAGCGCCGCGTCCGCCAACCGCCGCCCGCTTGCATAGCAGTGCATGGTGAATGAAAATTCCCCGCGTTTCATTTCGGATACCAAGAGCTTCTCCATATCCTCGTCCGCATCGCGCGAATGGACGATAAGCGGCAATCCAAGTTCCCGCGCCGCCGCGACATGCTCGATGAACATAGCTTTCTGCACCGCCTTGTCGTATCCCTCGTAATGGTATTCAAGACCGGTTTCGCCGATAGCGATAATCTTGGGCGATTTTTGTGCCCATTCGATCAAACGTTCGGCAGAAACAACTTTGCCGTCCGAGTCGCTTGGGTGGATTCCAACTGCGCCGTAAACCTCGGGAAATTGGTCGCACATTTCCAAAACCGATGCAAAAGAGCCGGCTTTTACCGGTGAATCGGCGTCGCGAGTGGAAGGGTTAAGGATAAATTTCACCCCTGCCGCACGCGCGTTTTCCATCGCCGCTTCAACGTAATCGGGCGACAGATAGTCAAGATGGCAATGCGTATCTATGAACATAATTTCTCCACATCATAAAGGGTTGCCCTAAGCCGCGTCGCAAATCCGATCTTCTCGTAATAACGTTCGTTATATGTGCCTGTTTCGGTCTGCAAAGTCAATTCGCGACAGCCAAGATCACGCGCCCGTATCATAAGCTCTTTCATAAGGGCAGAACCCAATCCTTGACCACGAAATTCCGGCACGGTGCCAAGACCGAAGACAAGCATGAACTCCCTGTCGTCTGTATATACCGCTGCCGCGGTCGCCGCTGGCACTCCGTTTTTGTATGCCAAAAGCGTGAAGTGGCTGAATCCGGCGGGCGGTGCGCGAAAGAATACGCTCATACCTGCAACCGTAGCTTCGCTTGTCGCACCGTAAACATCGTCCACGTTGCAAAACGCCGCGCGCCATGTTTTGATGAATTCCTCTTCGTCGGGATTAAGGGCGATTTTAACATCTTCCGGCACAGACAGGTTTTCCAAAACGCCGGGCTGCTCAAGGAACATGAATGAATCCGCGGACATTTTCGGCAAGCCGACATCGCGCCCGTATAACGACGATCCCGGCGATATATATACAAGCGGGCGCCGCCCGAACCGCCGAAATTCCGGCATATATCGCCCAAGCAAATCGCAAAGCTCGCCTTCCTTGTGGATTGCGAAATTGAAATACTGCTCGTCGTTGAAGCTTGAAAGCAAAAGCGCGCCGTCCGCGTCTTTGCACACGAAATCGACCGCGAAGTAATAAGCGGCAAGGCTCCTTACCACATAGTCGAAAATTCCACCTGGCGTCGTAAGATCCATCAAATCACCCATCCTCTCTCGTCATTACCCGGCTCGACCGGGTAATCCAGTGAAGTATATAGAAGCCTCCAGCGAGCTTGCTCGCTACGCGCAACACCGCCACCCCATGCGGGTGTGCGCGATTGACATCGCTTCCGCCCGCTGGCGGTATTGGCTTCGCTCTTCCCATCAAATCACCCCTAACGTCGTCAATTCCTTATACACCTTTTCGGCCAAGAGCGTATGCCCCGCCTCGTTCGGATGTGCCTCGTCGAAATAATAGTGGGCAAGGTCTCGCTCTATCCACCTATGATAGCGGCGGACGAAGGGAATCCCACGGCTGGCGCATAGCTCGGCAATCTGGTCGTTGTATTCCACGATGTCCGAGTTCTTCCAAAACATAGTCAAACCGTTGCCCTCTGTGCACGGCATCATGTTTTCACGCACAGGTAGTATATCGAACACTACCACGCGCCCGCAATTCTTGGCCGCAGCATCAAGCAACCGATTCCAATACTCCGCCCGCAAATGCGGCGACAGGTCAAGCGGAGAATCCGCCTCCGACGAGCGTATCAAATCGTTCAATCCAATCGCAATCAATAAAATATCCACCTCTCGCGTCATGACCTCGGCACCGAAACGGTGGAAGGCATCGCAGATCCTGTCGCCGTTTTGCGAGCAGTTGTTGAATCCGAAAGCCTGCGGCCTCTCAAGCGACAATCGTGCGGCCAACCGCCCGAACCAGCCGGAGAAATTCGAATCCCAATATCCGTTTGTTATGCTATCGCCAAGCGCTGCGATTATTTTATACGACATTTCAAGCTCCTTTTTCTGATTTTTCCAAGTATTCGAATAGCGCGGGCAAGTCATCCGACGGGAAGAAGTGCGCGGCTTCTCTCTCGGCGGGCGACATAGCGGCAAGCTCGCGCCAAGGAAAATATTTGACTTCGGCGACCTCAAGGGTGTCGAACTTGAATGCCTCGACCGGCATATCAATCCTTGCGATTAATACTGTATGCAGATGCCAGAAGGCGTCGATTGCGAAATTAAGTCGAGCCACTTCGGACAATAGGGCTGGATCTATGTTTATCCTAAGCTCTTCTTGCGCCTCGCGTATTGCGCCGTCGATCACGCTTTCCCCGGCACGGACATTTCCGCACGCAGGCGCGGCCCAGTGGTTCGGAAAATACTTTTTACCGCTTGCCCGTCGGGCGAATAAAAGCTCGCCTCGCGGATTCATGATCCATATAGCGGCCACCTTGTGCCATTTATGCAATCTCCGCGCTTCGATCTTGTCCATGACTTCGCCTGTGGGGCTCCAGTCTTCGTTGAATATGTCGACCATTTCGGTCATATCAAAACCCTTCCTTCGTTATGTAGAAGCTCAAAGCCCGAAGGGCTCCTAAGCTTCCGCCGCCCCCACGCTGGACGCGCGCGGTATACACCGCTTGCCGCCCTGCTCGGCGTCGCTTGCTTGTGTCATACTTGCAAGTATCAAGCATAATCTAAAACCCTTCCTTTTCAAGATATTCGTAAATTTTTCTAAGCTCCTTTTGCGGCACGATTTTCGCCGCCCGCATTTCCGCATCGCTCATAACGGCAAGCTCTCGCCACGGGAAATATTTTACATCCGCGACTTCGCCGTCTTCAAACGAAAAGTCCGCAGGAGCCGATAAATCCGCGAAATACATATATGATATTTGGAGCCGCAAATGCGAGTCGTGCGCCATGTTGTATCGGTCGAATTCAATTAATTCCTTTGGGTCAAGCTCGATCCCCAACTCTTCGCGAGTTTCGCGTATCATCGCGTCGATGTCGGATTCCCCGACCCGCGGACACCCGGCCGCCGAGGCAGCCCAATGGCTTGGGTATAGGATTTTGTTGGCCATGCGCTGTTGGAAAAGGATTTCGCCGCGCGAGTTGATAATCCAAACTACTACGCTTTTTCGCCATTTCCTTGCGCGCTCGGCTTCCCTCCGGTCAAGGATTTCCCCGGTCGGATTCCAATGTTCGTCGTAAATATCAACAAGCTCGGTCATATCAAAACCCTTCCTTTTCAAGATAGTCGAACAGCTGCGGGAACTCGTTTTGCGGGATTATCCGTGCCGCTTCCATCTTGGCCTCGCTCATTGCGGCCAACTCGCGCCAGGGGATATATTTAAGCTCGACGATTTCCCGCGGATTGAACTTGAATGCCGATAAGGGTAGGTCAAGCAACACTATAAATACGGTGTGAAGGCGCGGAAAATCATAAGTCGTCAAGTTGTATTTGGTAATAGGGATAAGTTGTTCGACGGTGATGTTTATGCCAATCTCCTCGCGCACTTCGCGCACGGCGGCCTCCTCGACTGTTTCATCGGCTTTTACCCCGCCGCCCGCCGAAGTGTCCCAATAATCCGGCAAGGGGTGTTGGTCGGCAGCCCTAAGTTGGAAAAGGATTTCGCCGCTCGGATTTATGACCCAAATTCGTGCGCCCTTGACGAATTTTCCCAATCGCCTTGCATCATTGCGCCCAAGCACCTCGCCCGTGGGATTCCAATCCGCATCGAATATGTCGGCAAGTTCGGTCATAGGATACTCGATTCGCAAGCCAAGCCCGACACGCCGAGCAGGGCGGAAGCGTCCTTGGACGCGCGCGCACAGCGTGGGGGCGGCGTGGCGCGCGTTTGGCGAGCAAGCTCGCTATAAGACTCAATAATTATCATAGTATCCCCTGTATCTCTTTCAAAATCTGCACCCCCACCGACGGCGCGTCAAGGTTCTTGTCCGCCATGTCGGCAAGCAACGAAAGCGTTTTTTCCCGCGTCGCGAATAATTCTTCCGAGTTGTTTTTTAACGCCTGCGTTTTGAAGAAATCGTCCAAAATCCCGGCCCAAAGTTGCATTTTCCCCTCGGGACGAAGACTTTCCGCGAAGGCCTTTATACCCCCGAATTTCCCGGCGCGCAAGTCGGCGACCACATTGTCGAAGGCGAACTTAAGCTCCGCACCTCCGCCCCTAACGAACGCCGCCAACCGCCCGATTGACCCGCCCGCCAGCCGCAGGGAAATTTCGTCCGAGGGCAATTCATACGCATCGCAAAGCTGCTTCATGTTGACATCGCCAAGCGGCGCCAACCGCACAATCCTACATCGCGATTTTATGGTCGGCAACACGGAGCGTAAATTATTCGCAACCAGAATCAGAAGCGACCTTGCCGGCGGCTCCTCGAGCAGTTTCAAAATCGCGTTCGCGGATTTCGTGTTCATATCGTCGAGGCAGTCGATAAGCGCCACGCGCCACCCGCCCTCGGACGCGGTGGTGGAAAAGAATTCCTTAAGCTCGCGCACCTGCTCGATGGTGATGTCCGCCGCCAACTTGCCGCGCTCGTTTTCCATGCGGCATACGTATTTGAAATCGGCGACACCGCCCACGCGCATTTTTTCGAATATCGGATGCGTTTCCGGCAAGCGCAAGGCGCCGATGTCTATGTCGCGCAAAGAACTTTTCGCCGGCCGGGCGGCCATGCTGTCCGCCGCGATAAAGGACACGTTGTCCTCTTCGGTTTCACCCTCGTCGAATCCGAACGAGAAAGCGGTTTCCTCCTCTTTCACACCCGCGAAATCGAAAGCGGGCAGCGCTTCGGCCGAGGCGTTGTCCTTTACGAACAGATACCGCGCCAACCGTCCGGCAAGCGTCGCCTTGCCGATCCCGCGCTCGCCGCAGATTATCAACGAGTGATGCAAAGTCCCGGCCTTGACCGCCGCCGCCAATTCCGCCTCGACCGCCTCATGGCCAAGAAGATATGGATTGAAAATGGACTCGGCTATTTCCATTCTGAAAACGCCTTCATAAAGTCCGCGTCCAGGTTTTCAAGCGTCCCGTCGTTGTCGTATATCCAGTCGTATGCGTATTCGTTGACGTTGTCGTCCGCGGCGTTGCCGAAAACTTTCCCCTCGATTGCACCCCGGCGAACCAACACAGAGCGCACGCGGGCCCTGTCCCCGAACTCGGCTTTCGCGCGCGAAATAAATTTTTCTATTTCGGCGGCCTCGCGTATATGGGTGAAGAAAACCTGCTTGTCGGACGCCATGAACTCGCGTATCTTGCCCATGATATAGTTGGCGGGAAAATCGGAGTAGTCGATAGCAAGCTGTTTCAAATCGACCATAAGCTTGCGCCACTTGTTGTCCCTGGTTTTGCCATCCCACCCCCACGCGCGCGTGATTTCGCGGAACGGGTCGACCGAGGAATCGTTCTGGGTCTTGAAGTGTTTCGCAAGCACCGCGCACACCGAATCTTTGCCTACTCCGCCCTTGCCGTTCATCACCATTATAAGCTTATCCATTTCCCAAAGCCCTCCGCGCCATATAGTTTATATTTTGGAATATCCGACGGAAAAACCCGGCTCTTTCCACACTTTTTGCGGCAATAAGGTCCCAGTCGCCGACCTTCTCTCCGTCGGCTATTAGCGTAAGCACCCCAAGCTTCTGCCCGGTCGTAATCGGCGCGACAACGGGTGTTTTATAGCCAACGTTAATCTCTACACTTGGCGCGGCATTCGCCCGCGCGGTGGTAAGCACGTCGGAATTGACGGTCGCCGCAACCGACGACTCGCGCCCGAAGCGCACGGGTATGCGAATAATCTCCGCCCCGGCCTCGAAATATACATAATTTGCGAATTCGCGGAATCCCCAGTTCAATAGAAGGCGCGATTCCTCGAATCTGGCAAGCGACGGGTTGTTTCCGCGGAGCCCGTTGATGATCGCTATCAACCGTCGATCGCCGCGCTTGATGGACGAGGCCAGGGCGTATCCGCCCTTGGTGGTATGCCCGGTCTTGATTCCGTCCGCGCCCGGCATTATCCACAAAAGCTTGTTTCGGTTGTCCTTGTTTCCGGTAATGTGGGGCTTGTAAAGGAATTCCCTTTCGCTATAGATCGTATAGAATTCGGGAAAGTTCATAATAAGCGCGCGCGACAAAATCGCAAGGTCCTTCGGACTCATAAGGTGGTCTTTTTCATACCATCCGGTCGTGTTCATGATTGTAGTGCCCTCAAGGCCGAGGCGCTGCGCCAACCGGTTCATCAGGGCGACGAAGTTCGCCTCGCTCCCGGATATGTTTTCGGCAAGGACAACGGCCGCGTCGTTTCCGGAATTTATGATAAGCCCACGCAATAAATCCTCGACGCTGACGCGCTCTCCGTATTCAAGGAACATTGTCGAGCCGCGGTTTGCGTTCATTCGGCGGGCGCTTCGCCACGCCTCGGGGCCGACGACGAATTCTTGGTCAAGGGTGATTTTTCCTTCTCGCAGTTTTTCGAATACCAAATAGGCCGTAAGGATCTTGCTCATTGAACTGGGTGCTGCGGGCACAAGCGAGTTGCGCTCGAATAATACGCGGCCGGAATCGAAGTCTATAAGTATGGCCTGCGGCGCGTTGATATTGGGCGGTGTTTGTGCGACCGCTGCGAATGGCAGGAACACAGTCAAAAACGCAAATAACCTTTTCATAGTATCCTCTTAAAATCCTTGTTTATTTTTACCCGCCCGGGGTCCAAAAATCAAGCATAAATCCAACTTGCAACGCTCCTTATAAAATGCTATACTCTATCCATGATCAAAGTCGCCCTTCTTGGCCGCCCGAACGTCGGCAAATCCACGCTTTTCAATCGCCTTGCGAAGAAGAATATCGCCATAGTGTTCGATACCCGCGGCACCACGCGCGATATCCTGTCCCATAAAATCGACGCAGGGTCGGGCGCAAGCTTCCTGCTTTTGGATATGGCCGGCCTTGACGTGCACACGCCCGATCGCCTTTCCCGCGCCATGACCGAGCAGGCGCTAAACGCCGCGCGCGAAGCCGACTTGATTCTCTTCGTGCTTGACGCCAAGGAGGGCCTGACGCTCGAGGATTCGCACTTGGCGCAAGAAATCCGCCGCATGAACAAACCTGTCATCGTGGTGATTAACAAGGTCGAGAAACAGCGCGACTTCGAGGATATGCAGGGCGACCTTGCGCGCATAGGTTTTGAGAATAAGGTTCCGGTTTCCGCCGAACATAACCTTAATATGGATAGCCTCTTGACTCTTATAAAACGCGTATCCTCTGGTATCGCTGTTCCGACCATAGAGGAGCCCGTCGCCGATAACGAAGAAGAGGATTTATCCGTTCGCATAGCGCTTATCGGCCGCCCGAACGCCGGCAAGTCCACGCTTGCCAACGCGCTTATCGGCAAGAATTCTATGTTGGTTTCCGACATAGCCGGCACCACGCGCGATAGCGTCGATACGCTTATCGATTACAAGGGCAGGGCGGTGAACTTGATCGACACCGCGGGCATGCGCCGCCGCGCCAAGATCGATGACAAGCTCGAGAAGACGTCGGTAAGCCACGCGATCGAGGCGGTCAAGCGCTGCGACGTTTGTATGGTCGTGATCGACGCGTTCGCGGAATTGGACAAGCAGGATTTGCAAATCGCCGCCTACGCCGCCAAAGAGGGCAAGGGGCTTCTCTTCGTCGCCAACAAAATGGATTTGGTGTCGGGTCGCAAGGAACGGCTCGAGGAGCTGGCCTATAAACTTTCATACTCGTTCGCACAGGTGAAAAACGCCACTCTGGTGGGTATCAGCGCCGAAAAGCAAAAGGGCATTCCCGATTTGATGAAGGCGGCGTTCGAGCTTTATGACGCGCGCAAGACAAGGATTTCCACCGGCAAGCTAAACCGCTGGCTGGAAACCGCGATCGCGAAAAATCCTCCGCCGCTTTCCCGTCTTAAACGCCCGATGAGTATCAAGTATATAAGCCAGATTGCGGCTAAACCGCCGACCTTCGCGCTTTTCACCGGGTCGTCTGCGGCCAAGGAATTACCGGCCTCGTATATCAAATACCTCGCCAATTCGATATCCAAGGAATTTGGATTTGATAAAGTCCCTGTGCGAATCAAAATCAAATCAAGCGCCAATCCGTATAAGGATAAAAAATGAAACCGCGCATAGGAAAATGGGCGGGCATAGTCGCAGGCCTCGCGTTCCTCGACCTTTTCACTAAACAGCTTGCCGTCGCCGCAGCCGCCGGATTCTGGACGCTTGGCGGGAATTTCGCTACGCTCTTCCCGACCTATACGCACATAGCGACCGTCGCTCCGTTTTTCAACCTCGTGCTTGTTTTCAACGAAGGCATAAGCTTCAGCATGTTCAACTTCGGTGGCGCCGCCGCACGTTGGACGCTGACTATACTCGCCGCGACAATAACGGGATTCGTGATTCGAGAAATGCTGCGCGAAAAGGACATAACGCATAAATACGCCTGGGCCATAATCGCCGCCGGCGCGATCGGCAACATAGTCGATAGGATTCGCTTCGGCGCGGTCGTTGACTTCTTGGATTTCCACGCGTTCGGCCACCACTGGCCCGCGTTCAACATAGCCGACGCGCTGATCTGCGTGGGCGTGGGAATTTTGGTTTTTGTAAAGAAGAAAAAAATTAGATGATCTTTTCGACCATTGCGAGTATTTCACGCTTTGAAACGCCAAGTGCCTTTAGGATAGCTATCAACTCGATTAAGTCAAGCCTGCGTTCGCGAATTTCCATGCGTCCAATATAACAAGTATCTACGTCTAATTTCAAAGCTAGGTCTTTCTGGCTAAGCCCTTTGCTTTTGCGGATTTTAACGATCTCTGCTATAAGATCCACATAGTCTTTGTTAAAAATTGTCTTTTTCGAGTTTTTCATCTTGCTATCAATAATGACTTAATATACACTCCCTATCAAATCGATAGGAAAGGAGTAAAAATGGAAAATGAATACTTGAAACTATGGGCGACTCTCGAGCGGCTTGCATCGCCTACCGAGCTTGCCAAACTGCAAAGCAAAAAGCGGTATGACTCCGACGGCACGCCGCGCTTTCCATCGATGGAATTGATATCAAAGACGTTGCATGTTTCCGGCTCAAGCTGGGCCGAATTCGCCGAACTCATGGACAGCTAGGCTTTAGCCCTCGACGGCACCTTGCCGGCCGGGCGTCCGCCGATCTTGCCGCCGCATTTGGCCGAGTTTTTGCGCGCGACCGAAAGTGCGATTGCCACGGCCTGCTTTATCGGCCGCCCTTCCTTGTCAAGCGTTCGTATATTTTTCGAAATGGCTTCTCGTGTACAACCTTTTATTAATGGCATGGGGGCCTCCATTGCCGACATAATATCGTATTTTATGTGCAAAGAAAAGAAGAGGAAATTCCTATAGCGAAGCCACCATCGCCGACAGGGCAGAAGCGAAGTATTCGCGCACGCACCAGCGAGGACAGGCTCAAGATGCGCGCGCAGCTCTTCGAGCTGAAAAGCTTCAGTATAATTTACTAGATTATCCGTTTCGCGTTCGTTTCGATTCTGTGGTCAAGCCAGGGATATTTAATGTTTTACCACTCGATCGGGTTTTCTCCGCGCGCGATCAAATACGCATTCGCGGCGGAAAACGGCCTGCTCCCGAAAAAGCCGTTATGTGCGGCAAGCGGGGAAGGGTGCACCGATGTCAAAACCAAATTCTTCGACTTGTCGATAATCTCTCCTTTGCGGCGGGCATACGCTCCCCACAAAATATATACTATTCCCTCGCGCTGAGAAAGCGCCGCCATAGCTGCGTCCGTGAATTGCTCCCACCCTTTGCCGGAATGCGAAGCCGCAGTATGCGCGCGAACGGTAAGGGTCGAGTTCAATAACAAAACTCCCTGCTCGGCCCATGATGTCAAATCTCCGATGGTTGCGGATTTGCGACCCAAATCGGTTTCGATCTCCTTATATATATTGATAAGGCTTGGTGGCGGCGCCACACCCTCGCGCACCGAGAAACTCAATCCATGCGCCTGACCGGGACCGTGATACGGATCCTGACCTATGATGACGACTTTGACTTTGTCAAGCGGGGTAAGGTCGAACGCGGCGAATATGTTTTTCGCCTCGGGATAAACGCGCGTGCTTTTATACTCCGAGCGCACGAAGTCGGTAAGCTTCGTCCAATACGGTTTTTCAAATTCCGGTGCAAGCGCCCGCTTCCATGATTCCTCTATGCGCACAGTCATTTGGTTTCTCCTTAGCGCATAATTTATAACGCCGCCGTTGCCAAGTCAAGCATTGGGTGCTCTTGACAATCCCGTCCATATCGGCCATAATATGCCATACCCAGTCATTACCCGGCTTGCGTCAGTCCTCCCGAAGCTTTAGCGAAGGGGGAACCGGGGTAATCCAGTCCCCCCCCTGTCATTACCCGGCTCGACCGGGTAATCCAGTGAAGTATATAGAAGCCTTCAGCGAGCTTGCGAGCTACGCGCGCACCTTGAGCCTGTCCTCGCTGGTGCGGGGAGCGCTTCCGCCCTGCCGGCGGTTGAGGCCTTGCTCTAGCCGAATCTTCAGGAGAGTTTTTTCTTATTAACTTCACGCGCCGGTTAATGTAAAATCAAACCATGCTTTCTATAAAAAGAATCTACGACGCGCCCGCCAAGACCGATGGCTATCGCATATTGGTCGACCGCCTCTGGCCGCGTGGCATCTCAAAGGAACGTGCGAAGCTATACGAATGGGCAAAGGATATAACGCCCTCGCCGGAAATACGCATGGAATTCGGGCACAAGGCCGATAAGTTCGATTGGTTCCGCCACGCCTACCTGCGCGAACTTGATAAAAATCCTGCGACCGCGGCGTTCATATCGGAAATAAAAAACTTGCTGGTCAAGGGAAACGTAAGCCTCCTCTATGGCGCTCGCGACCCGCAAATCAACCACGCGATAATTTTGAAGGATTATATCGAGGCTAAGTTGAAAAAATAGGCCGCGGTTTTTGCGGCCTTTTCTTTACTTCTTCTTCACATTCTGTTCAAGATAGCGCATGACGACGCCATACATGGGATTGTCGGTGGAAATTGCGTGCTTTATCGCGTCCATTTGATTTACGACGCTCACAAGTTTTACGCCGATGGCGGCAAGGTTTTCCGTTGAGCCCTGTTCGCGGTTGATCACGCTGGCTACGGCTTCGACCTTTACCAAATTGAGTTTGCCGGCCGCGATTTCCTCGTCGCTCAGGCCGAACTTGCGAACCTTCTCCACCATCTGAACGGCGGAAAGGCTTGTGGTCGAAACATCTTCGGCCAAAACTATTTTGTGTCCGGGAACGATCTTGCCTATGTATTTGCGTCCGGCGTCGGCGCCGTGATCTTTCTCGTCCTTGGGCACAGTTATAATGGCCTTGTCCGCCTTATAGCCAAGCCATGCGCCGATGACGTTCGCTCCGTCGGGAATCGGCACGACCTTGTCGAATTTCACGCCCGCCTGTTTAAGCCTTTTGTTCATAAATGCGACCGTTGTTTTAAGAAGTTTTGGGTCGTCCTGGATTTCTTTTACGTTCCAGAATATAGGGGATTTGCCGCCGGCCTTAAGCTTGAACCAGTTGTCCTCGTTGTCGTCTTTGGCAAGTTTGAAAATACCCGCGGCGATAAGCGCGTCGATGTAATCTTCGGTGGTAAGTATTCTTTGCATGGTTTGCTCCTTTGCCCCCTCTGGTTAACAGGCAAAGCCTAGCAACCATCTACGCGACTGTAAAGGAAAATCTATGCCCTATAGAACTGATTGAACGCATGCGCCTTTGCAAGCATGCTTCGTTTATGAAGAAGGGGTTCGTGGACCCTTAGTATGTCTGCGCCGGCCACCGAAAGCGAAAGACCGAGCGTTTCGGCGTCGCGGTATGCGGCGTCCGCATGGCTGAAGATCTTCATGAACGATTTCCTCGAGTGTCCAAGAAGTGTTCTTAGCCCGTATTTTTCGAACACGCGCAGGTTCTGGACTATCTTAAGCGATTGGTTTGCGGTTTTCCCGAATCCGATTCCCGGGTCGAAAATTAGTTTATCAAGCGGTATTCCGGCGGACTCCCATGAATGTGTCCGCTGCTCAAGCCATTTTTCAAGCTCTTCGATCGCGTCCCCGTTTATTACGACCGCCGGATTTGCAGGTATGGTAAGGCTGTGCATGACGATCACCTGGTCGAACGACGATGCGATAGAGAGCATTCCCGGATTGCTAAGCCCGCCTACGTCGTTAAGTATGTTAAACCCGCAATCCAACGCCGCTGCGGCGGTTTCCTGGTGATACGTGTCTATGCTGAAAATCGGAGAGAAGAATTCCTGTTTCTTATTTTTGACTATATCAAAGACGCTTTCAAGGCGATTCATCTCGGTTTTAGGATTCAAAGGAGTGGATTTAGGGTTTGTTGATTCCGCGCCTATGTCGATTATTTGAATCCCGTCGTTCATCCACTTGTCCAACATGTCGTGGTCAAGCCCGCTCCATCCCGAAAACGAATCCGGCGAAAGGTTGAGGATTCCCATGACTACCGGCTGATGCTGGGGATTTTCGTGCGCCATCTCGAGTATTGTTTTGGTGCCGCCCGGCGGAGTGAATCTTGGGCATAGGTGGGACATTGGGTCAAGGACGAACGCGCGCCGCGCGAATTCAGGATGAGGGATTTTCAGGTCTTTGGTGCTGACGGTTTCGCCGTTCCAGAATACGATGTCTATGTCTATGATGCGCGGGGCCCATCGTTCGGTATGCGGCGCTCCCATTTCGCGCTCTATGTTTTTGACAAGGCGTAGAAGGTCCGCGGGCGATACGTTGTCCCCCACCGATACCTCGATCGCGGCGTTAAGATACGGCTTGTTCCAATCGTCCGGCGCCTCTGACGGAAGGAACGCCGCGGTTTCGTATATTGGCGAAGTCCTGTGCACGGCCACGCCGTTTTCAACAAGGCGTTTTGCGGCTTCCCTTAGGTTGTGGAGCCTTGCGCCCGAGTTTGAACCTATGCTAAGATATATCATTGTCGATCTCCGATTTGCATACTTCCCAAAGCTCGGGGAATTCGCGCCCTCCCATCGCGGCCTCTTGGAAGTGTCCGTGGTTTTTGAATTCATGGATATTCATACCGGGATAAACTTTCTTCAATATCTCGACCGATTCCAATACGGCGGGTATCGGGTCGTCAAGGGAATAGAACATGTCGACGCGGCCGAAACGTTTGAACAATTCCGGGGAAATCTCAAGGCCGTCGATATATTCTTTGCCGATAAGCGGCATGGGTTTTACGACCGGCGAGAGCATGACAAGATGCCGCGCTTTTATGTCCGGGTTTCGGCATAGGTATTTAAGGATCGAGGCGGCGCCCACGCTCCATGCGACGATTCGCATGTCGGAGTCTATCACGAAATTTCTAAGCACCGCCTCGTCGGCCTCGTAATTTTTTTCCGGGAACCACGAATGCGGGAAAAGCGGATTTTGACAGTTCACGCCGGCTAAATTATATTTTTGTTGAAGCCAAGGCAGCCAGTGCCAGGTCGAAACCGGCAGCGCATGCTCCGCTACGAACTCGCGGTCCTTGCTAACTCCGTGCAATATTATAGCGCGCTGCATTTTATGCGTTCTTCAATACGTCTTTTATTTTGTTTCTAAGGAAGGTTTTTTCCGCGCCGGTGCCTTCTTCGTTGTCGCCGAAGTATCCCTCGACCTTGCCGATTTGTTTGCCGTCTTTGAAGAAGACAAGCGCGGGAATTTCGGACACGCCGAACTTTTCCGCCACTTCCGCTCCGTTCGCGACCGCGCGATAGGTAGTCGTTTTCAAATCCAAAAGCTCGCTCATGGGTATAGATAGAAGGTGGCAGGGCATGTCTTCGAACGCCAGTTGCAGCTCAAGGCAAAGGAGCCCTTTGCTCGCGGCGGCAAATGCGACAGCCTCGGCCGGTTGCAATGCGGGAGTGGAGAATACTCCTGCGCCATAGCGGTCGATCTTAAGGTCTTCGGTCTTGCGCGGATCGGCGTCGAACTCGGCTTGTATCTTGTCGGCTTCGGCCTTGGATTTCGCGACGCGTATGGCGGCGATGGGGCATACGCGCATGCAAGCGCCGCAGCTGATGCACTTGGAGTTGTCGATCTTAAGGGTTTTTTCCGCCGCGTCCCACCATACCGCTCCTGTGGGGCATACGGGCGGAACGTTGCACGGCGAGTCGTTCGAGCATATTTTGAAGTTGATTAAAACGGCCATGATGTTCTCCTGTGTTTTTTTCAAAGTCTAGCAATGGACGCCGGAGGTTTCAAGGATTATTTCTGAACTATTATTGAGAATTGGTTTGAGTTTTTATATTCTTCGCCAAGTTTTGACGCATTGAATATCGGATTATCGAAGAAGACTGGATTTTTATAACCTTTTTCAACAAAGTAATCCCCAAAGAAGTTTTTTGAATAATGATTAAGATACAGTTTGTATTTTGTGTTAAGCGGCTCGTCGATGAAAATTTCCTTATCTCCGGCAAGATGTTCCATTACGGTAATGGCGATAAAGCCGTTCGGTTTTATTATCCTGTCGAACGCGTCCAAGACTTTTTTGCAATCCTCGTCGTTTAGGTGATGCAAGGTGGTCATACACAAGATTGCGTCGAATGATTTTTCTGGAAAGTCTATGTTTCTAAGGTCCATAAGTTTGAACGTGGCCTTGGGTGCGTTTTTTGCCGCGCGTTCAAGCATTTTTTCCGAAGCGTCGATGCCGATGACGTCGAATTCCTTGTCGGCAAGGTTGGTAAGGTATTGCGGATAATATCCCGCTGCGGTTCCGGCATCAAGAATGCGCGCGCCGCGCCCAAGTTTAGAAACGACGTAGTCTATTTCTTTTCGGAAATGCACTTTGCATTCGTCGCCTTTGGATTTGTAATAGCTCTCGTATTCGTCGATTACGTTGTTGTAGGTGTCTATGGTGATATCTGTTTTGTTCATGAAACCTTGGGCGAAGAATGGCTTGCCACCTGTAGTTTTAACGAAGGGTGGTGGGCGCCATAGGACTCGAACCTATGACCCAGTGATTAAAAGTCACTTGCTCTACCAACTGAGCTAGGCGCCCGCAGTCCCGCATTATAAAGGAATTTTCGGCAAATGCAAATGTTTTTTCCTCATTGTGGCCATAAACCCAAATCAAACACAAAAGGCGGTTAAGCCAGGCGCAAGTCGCGGCGAAACGGGGCACCTTTGCGGGTGATTTATGATTACGCGCTTTACGTGGGCGGGCCTTATATCAATGGTTTAATTTGCCTGCTCACGCTCTCCACCGGAGCCTTCGCTAGGCGACGCTCGTGCTTGCGCAGCTCGCGGATAAGCTTACTCCTCGATCACCACCACCGTCGCAGCCCGCATCGGATTGCAATAGACGGTGAACGTCCTTGGCGCGTATATGCCGTATGTTATGACATAAAGGAATCCGTTAAGGAATCCCTGGCTTGTCTGGACAGTGTGCACTCCCCGCGGCCCGCATACTTCGTTGGGATCGACGGTCTTGGTCTGTCCTATGCCCCAGAATATGAAGTGGTTGGTTCCCTCGAAATTGGCGATAGTGGGCGTGGGGCTGGACTCGTTGATCTGAAGCCTCTGGTGCGAACAACCGGCGGCGATAAGTGCGACAAGCGTCAATACTGAAAGTTTTTTCATGATCATTTTTAACTCCTTCGCAAAT
This sequence comes from Alphaproteobacteria bacterium, assembly GCA_009785175.1. Taxonomy (GTDB): domain Bacteria; phylum Pseudomonadota; class Alphaproteobacteria; order Rs-D84; family CACZYB01; genus WQWV01. The sequence goes on along the minus strand of WQWV01000007.1, from coordinate 5,234 downwards.
AATATAGAAGTGTCGCAGATCAAAGTCTATGAGATTAATTACCCGCCGAAGGCGACGTCGATCACTACGATCTCGGAGTTTGTGCCGACGCGCATGGGGAAGCGCCAGACGCCCGTGCCGGAGCTTACCACGCCGTGCATGTGCCCGCGGCGGTAAAGGCCGTATAGCTCCTCGTTAGCGCGCATCAGGACGCTTATCTGCCCGAACGGCCAAATCTGCCCGCCGTGTGTATGGCCGCTAAGGTGCAAGTCTGCGCCCTCGGCCGCCAATAAATCAAGCTCGGTCGGTTGGTGGTCAAGCACGATCACCGGCCGCGAGGTGTCGAGGCCTTCCATGATCATGGATACCTGCATGCGTTGGGGCAGGCCGGATTTTTTGCCGCCATGTCCGCCTATGTCCCGCCGTCCGACAAGCCAGAAGGAGTTGTCGATCAACACCGCCTCGTCCTCGAGTATCACGACGCCCGAGGCCGAAAGGCCGACCGGCACAACGTCGCGTCCGTGATAGCGCCCGTATTCATGGTTGCCGCCAACGAAATAAATTCCATAGGTCGAAACGATTGACCGCCACATGTCAAGCGAGGCCGCGGCTATATGAGGTGGCGTGGATTCATCGTATATGTCGCCGCCAAGCAAAACTAAATCCGGTTGTAATTCGTTGATACGCTCGGCTATCTCCGTCATTTCCCGCTCTCCGATCGAGGTTCCGAAATGCGTGTCGGCCAAAAGAACGATACGCACGCCGTCCAAATCCCCGGCTTCTTTTGCTATTGCGATCGAGTAGTGTTTGGTTTTGATATCGTATGCGTTGAAGTATCCGTATATGGCAAGAACGATGGCAAGGCCTATGCCGGTCAAACCTCCGCGCCAGAATTTTTTCCATCGTTTATTATTCTTTGCCGCCAGCGTAATAAGGTCGCCCGCGATTATAAAAAGCGCTATATATGCGAAAAGCCCGATAAGCTTCATTCGCCAGAACAGCGCGGCTATGGTTGCGATTGAAAGCAGCACTGCCGCCCATCGCTTTGCCCCCGCCTTTTGAAACATGTCGGCGAACCGGAAATAGATGTATACTCCGACCAGCCACATGACGGCCATTACAAAAATCCATATTAACATGGGAATTACTTTAACCGCTCTCGCCGCAAAGTCCAGGGGATTAAATTATTTCTTCCGTCGCTTGCTTGGTCGCTATTTCTTACGATGCTTTTTCCAATACGAAAAAAATCCTGCGATGACGAAGAGGAGCAATACGGATTCAAGCCACAATCCCACGTCGCTTTTGATCGCTATGTTGTATACGATCCAGAATATGCCGACAAGGATACCAAGCGCGCGGTATACAAGCGGGTCCTTCTGCCATATAGAAATCGCGAAAGTCATCGTGGCGAAATATGCGAAAAGATACCATACGCCCTGCCATATAACTACGGCCGAAATAGTAAATAAACTAAGCCAAAGCGCTAGCAGCCACCAGTCGAGGCGCGTGTTGATATTTCGTTCGGGGGGGGGCCGGCGGGCATAAATAACGCTGCTTGTTATATCGCGGCAAATAGCTATGACGGCAAGCGCCACGCCGTTCCATGCGCCAAGAAAAATCCAGCTGATGCCGACCGTGGTCGCGCTCGCGATGCTTGTGGCAAGTTGTTTCGTGCGCTGGTGTATAAAGTATGTCGCGGCCAATAGTATATAGCTTATGGCTACGAATACCTGGCTTGCGATATATGTTCCCGAAGACCAATCTCCCATTGCTACCTCTTTCACTATAAAATATATAGCATTTTCGCCCGAAATTCCAGCGAATTATATTTCGTAAAATCCAAATCTAACCTTATGGGCAAGCAAGCTAGGCCTTGGCCGCGGCGCAGCCGGGTCCCATAAGAAGAGATTTCAAGCTACGCCGAAGGCGCCCCGCGCGATTCTAAATCTATAAGTTTGATTTGCCCCAAAACGCCAGGTGGCTGGCCTTGTTGAGGCGGTGGCTTGCATAGGCTCGCTTAAAAATCCATTTGCAATTCCCATTATAAAAAAGTAATATAGTCCTTGAACCCAAAGGGATTTGGATTCGGGGCCTTCAAAAAGCCTACCTAGAGATCATCTCCGACTTCGGTCGGGGAGCCGTCGGAATAATCAATACGATGGGGTCATCTCTAGGTGATTTTTTGAACTCTCCCGACCGCTCTTTTTGGGCGGTTTTTTTCTTAACCCCCTCTTGTCATTCCGGCCACCAAGCCGGAATCCAGGGAAAATTGAAAAGGAGATAAAAAATGGAACAAGAGCACAAAAAACTGTGGAGCGCGCTTGAACGCATCAATCCCAAGGCTGTGAAGAACCAAAAGCGGCATTACGCGACCGGCAAACTCCGCCTCCCTACAATGTATTTCATAGCCAAGACTATAAAATCCGCGGCCGCGACCTGGTCTGATTTTGCGGAATTGATGGACGGATAGCCTATTGCCTACTTCTTCCGAAGCTTTTCCTGGCTCTCGTGCTCTTCCTGCTCTTCGATGGTGTATTTGGCAGTGGGTTTTGCTTCAAGGCGCACAAGGCCGATGGGCTCGCCCGAGATTTCGGAATAGCCATAGGTGCCCTTTTCCACGCGGTCAAGCGCCATGTCGATCTGCGCGATAAGCTTGCGCTCGCGATCTTTGGTGCGAAGTTCCAACTGCTTGATAGCCTCGTCGTTAGCGCGGTCTACCTCGTCTCCTGCGGTGCCGTATGTGCTTTCGGTTTCCTCGATGATCTCGCGTTGAAGCGCTTCGGATTCTTTGACAAGCTCGGCTTTCCAGCGCAGCAATTTCTCCCTGAAGTATTGCAACATCATGGGATTCATATACTCTTCTTTTTTCGTGGGCTTGTATTTGGGATCAAGCACGATTTCCTCGGCAATTTTTGATTTTCTTATCGACATGACTGCTCCTTCTATGCGAATTGGTTAAGATACTCTGCGAATTGCGATTTGCCCATTGCGCCGGAGTGTTGTGCGATCTGAACGCCCTTTTTGAAGATCATGGACGTGGGTATGCCGGAAATGCCGAAGCGGTTTGCAAGCTCGGGATATTCCTCGACATTGACTTTATAGAAGTCGAACTTCGCGCCCATTTCCTTTTCCACTTCCTCTATTATCGGGAGGAATTGCCTGCATGGTCCGCACCACGGCGCCCAGAAATCTATGAACGCGGGTTTATCTCCGGACACGGCTTTGTCGAAGTTTTCGGGTGTAAGGTTGACTAGTGCCATATTTATTTTCTCCTTGTAAAACTCTCTTCCAGTCATTATATTTGCTTGGGGGACAAAAGGCAATGAAAAAAGACTTAAAGAAATTATTCCCAATATTTGCGAACAATCCGGGGCTTGTGTATCTGGATTCCGCGGCAACCGCACAGAAGCCGCAGTCGGTTATCGACGCCGAGCTGAATTTCTATGCCCGGGATTACAGCAATATCCATAGGGGGCTTTATCCTCTGACCAAACGCACGAATTTGGCGTATCAGGGCGCGCGGGAAAAGGTTGCGAAATTCATCGGGGCACAGTGGGGCGAGGTTATATTTACCTCGGGCGCGACGATGGGGCTTAATCTGCTCGCGCATTCGCTTGATTTCAAAAAAGGCGACGAGGTCATAATCTCCGAGGCCGAGCACCATGCCAATATCGTTCCGTGGCAGCAGACGCCCGCGACGCTTCGGATCATGCCGGTCGCGTCGGACGGCGAGGTCGACCTTAAATGGCTTGCGAAAAATATTACCAAGAAGACGCGCCTCGTGTCGTTTGCCGCGCAAAGCAACGTTTTCGGCAAGGTTGTCGATATAGCGGGCGTGGTGAAAATCGCGCATAAGGCCGGCGCGCTGGTGGCGCTTGATGCTACGCAACTTGTCTGCCATACGCGCATAGATGTTAAAAAGTTGGGCGTGGATTTCATAGCGTTCTCGGCGCATAAACTTTATGGCCCGACCGGCATAGGCGCGCTTTATATGCCTGCGAAATTAAGGGACAAGCTAAGGCCGTTCCTGACCGGCGGCGATATGATTCGCACGGTAAGTTTCGAGAAGACGGAGTTCGCCTTCGGCCCTCAACGGTTCGAGGCCGGAACACCGCCCATAGCGCAAGCCATAGCCTTCGGCGCGGCCGTTGATTTCGCAAGCTCGATCGACATAGACAAGACCGGGCTCACCAAATACGCCCGCAAAAAGCTGGCCGCCGTCCCCGGAATAAAATTCATAAGCCCGGAAACGGCGAACGGCCTTGTCGCCTTCATAATCGACGGCGTTTCCAACTTCGACATAGCGGTAAAGGTGGGGGCGAAAGGCGTGTGCATGCGCGCCGGTCTTCACTGCGCCGAACCTATACACGCCAAGCTTGGCCTTGATAAAAACGGCGGCACACTCCGCATGTCGTTTGGCGCGTATAATGACAAGGCGGACGTGGATATTGCCGTCGCCGCCATAAAACAAGCTCTCAAGGAACTTCGATGAGGGAGGGGCTCGTCTTCGACGGCAATATTATCGAACTTCCCCAAATGGTGCGCGAGGCCGGCTCGCCGCTTGCCCCGGGCGTAAAACCTATTGCCGATAAAGAAGAGATTATCAAAGCCCTCAAGCTTGTCTTTGACCCCGACGTCGATCTTGATATTTATAACATGGGCTTGGTTTATGATATAAAGATCAAGGATAGCGGCGACGTCGATATAGCGATGACGCTGACTTCGCCGACGTGCCCGCACGCGGATATGATGATCGGCGGCTGTGCGAACGCTGCTGCGGGCGTGCCCGGGGTAGGGCGCGTGATCGTGAATTTGGTCTGGACGCCCGAATGGAATCTATCCATGCTCTCCGAAGAGGCGAAATACCAGCTCGAACTTGGCGACCTTAATTTCGATTTTTAATTAGAGTGTCATCGCCCGACTTGCGTCATTCCCGCGCCGGAGATTTATCGAAGGCGGGTCGCCGCACGAAGGCCAACTGCTCTTGGCCTTCAAAGGTAGAATCTATATGTGTTATATAAAGGGGACGCCTAAAGGCGTAGCTTGAAATCTATACCTATGGAACCTAGCTCTCGTTCCTCGAGCTGTCCATAGGTATAGATTTGGGTTATATCCTTCACTGGATTACCCCGGTCGAGCCGGGGATTTTCTTTGTGAATATTGCGTTTTACCATATTAATATGCTAATACGCTATCGTGATAGCATGATATCATGATAGCGTGATGAAATTTGAAGGGCTCGGTATACCCCCCCC
>WQWV01000006.1 GCA_009785175.1 Alphaproteobacteria bacterium | reverse complement strand
TTATAGCTTAGAGCACCTTCGGTGCGTGGGGCGCGCTTCGCTTAAATAACACAGGTTTAATCTGCCCAAAACGCCAAGAGCATTTGGCGTTTGTGTGGGCGGTGCGAGTGCTTTGCAGTTTGCGGGACAACTTTCTCCTTGACAAAATGTCGCGGGGGGGGGTAGAAGTTGTCCAGAGGGGTTTAACAAGCGAAAGGACATCTTATGAAAAACAATATCATCATCACCGGCTATGGCAAAATGGGTAAAGAGGTGGAAAAAGTCGCTATGGCCAGAGAAGATATGGCAGTTCTCGGCATTATCGACCCTGCGTATCCAAGCATAATTTCAAATAAAAACGGAATCGACATCTTAAACGATTTTAGAAATATAAATATCGAGAAGGCGAAAGAGGCCAACATAACCTTCATCGATTTCACCGAGCCAAAAACAGCAGTGGAAAACATAGCTTTTTATTGTGCGAACGGCCTTAATGCAGTTGTCGGCACGACCGGAACGTGGCGCACGGATGCGGGCACTTTCGCCTATGCCAAAAAGATGGTCGACGAGGCCGGTATAACGCTTGTCCACGCATCGAACTTCTCGCCCATAGTGCACGCAACCATGATCGCTAACCGTCTTCTTTCGGCCATGCTTAACGATATCAAGGATTTCGACGCCGGTATTGTCGAAGGGCATCACCCCTTTAAGAAAGACGCGTCCGGCACCGGAAAAACCATGGCGCAGGACATCATCAGGGGCGGATATTTCGGCAAGTCCGAGCTTCTGACCGCGCTTGTGGAAGGAAATCCGGTCGAGCCGCATCAGATAATGATGGCCGTCAACAGAATCGCCGGAGTATTCGGCGAGCACGAAATCCGCTATACCAACGCTTCGCGCGACGGCAATGTCCGTGGCGACACCGTGAAACTTTCGCACGAGGCGGCGGGGCGCGGTGGATTCGCCAAAGGCTCCGTAGATGCGGTGGAATGGATCGCCGACAATCCGAATACGAAGGGCTTTATCGACTATGCCGATATCATAAAGGATAGGTTTGTTCCTTTGATCGAAAAAGAACTTGCCAGGTAAAAACTTCCCCGGTTTAGGCCGGGGGATTTTTTTGTTTTCGTCATACCGGGCAACGACCCGGTATCCAGTCATTATGGATTCCGGCTCGGGGGCCGGAATGACGGGATATTTTTCTCTTGACAAAATGATGGCGGGGGGGGGTAGATTCGTCTATATAGATTCGTGGGGCGCGATTCGAACAACAATGAAAAAGGATAAGAAAATGGAAAACATTATATTCAAGCTTACTATTGGCTCGCTTATAACTTTGGCGGTCGGAATAGCCCTTACTGTCTTGGTGGGGGCCTTTGGCGAGGTCAGCGACCAAATCTCGCTTGGTCAAACCAAAGTCCGCATAGTCGGGCAGAACGACTCCCTTATCGCTTTCGACAGGAGCGGGAGCGGCCAGGCCGACGGAGCTTTCCGCATAAATAAAGAAGATAAAGAGTCTTGGTATGTGCCTTCGCTGCGCAATGCGCGCAAAGAGCTGCTTGTCCCGGGGACCGAAGTTTCCATGCCCAAGCGCGAAAGGAACAACTTCTATGTCGACCTTGTCAAAAACAATGGCGAAAGCAACATAAAGAAAATAAACGGCGAAAACGTTTCTTCTTTTATTGTGGGCTTTAACGCCGCCGCGCAAACCAAGAAGGATCAGGAGTTCCTTGACAAGTTCAACAAGCAGTTCGCGGATACCGCCGCGAATGCCGCCGATAGCGGGAGATAGGATTTTTGTGGAAATTCCGCGAGCTGAAGGCGAGCTCGCCGCCACTAAGGCCAGCCACCTGGCCTTAGAAGGCAAATCTTATATGTGTTTTAGAGGGCGCCCGCGCAAAGCGCGAAAAGCATAAATCTATTCCCATGGAGCCTTGCTCTCCTCTGTCGAGCTGTCCATCAGGCTAGATTTGGGGTTTATGTTTATTTTTGGCTGGACTAGGAAATAATATTCCATTAAAATCGTCCTTTCAAGGAGGGCACATGAAGAAAATTCCCGAGGACAAGATCAAATACATCGGCGCGATGGTGCTTGGCTTTCACGACGCCATCGTCGAGCTTGCCGGTGTCATCGTCGGCCTTGCCTTCGTATTTTCGGACAACGCGACCGTAGCGCTTGCCGGAATAGTTGCCGGCGTGTCCTCGTCGATTTCCATGGGAGCGTCGAATTACCTTGCCCAAAAAGCGGACGGAAGTCCGTATGCGATCAAGTCCGGGATATATACCGGCATGGCCTACCTTCTGACCGTGGTATTGCTTATCGTGCCGTTCATAGTGCTTGACGACAGGGGGCCCGCGCTTGGCGTCATGGCCGCGATCGCTGTTGTCATAATCTTCGCCTTCAACCATGCGGTTTCATGTGCCAAGCCGCACAAGTTCCTTAAAAACTCGTTCGAGATGATTTGCATTTGTATCATCGTGTCCGTGATCTCGTTCGGTATCGGTCAGGCGGCGAAGATGTTTTTGGGACTTAATTTATAGAAATTTGGGTTTATTCTTGATTGGCTGCTGCGGTCAGTCGGACGCCACGGGCGTGCGTGAACTTGTGAACGCCTGCGCCCGATGTGGGGCGTTCGCAGGCCGCCTGCGGCGCGCGGACACAATTAACGAGGGGGGGGGAGTGAAGCCTCGCTCTCGTTCCTCGAGCTCTCTGCTTGAGGGATTTGGGTGTATGTTCTATTTACTTTATACATAATTTGTGATAATATTCACAGATGGCACGAAGCAAGAAACCCATTGATGCGAAACTTTCGACCGACGCAAGGCTGCTTTTGGCGATCCGTTCGTTAAACGAGGTTTCCGGCCTGTTCCTTGGCACATTCTTCATATCGTTCATCATGCGCTCGAGCGTTGCCGAAATAGCGTCCATATCGATATACAAACTTGTCTTTTTCATCGCTATGATGGCGGGCTTCGTCGCATTGGCGCGAGGCATCAAAACCAACAGCGTCGCAGTCTTCAGGCTTTATGTAATTCCAAAGATAGTTTTCGTGCTGGCGATCATATTTTTTAGGGAGTCCATAGTCGACTTCGTAATCCCTATGGGAGTCCTTGTGGGAATAAAAGCCGCGATGTATTGGGCGCCGCTGCATTTAATGGTAAGGGAAAAGGTGTCGTCCGGGGCTTTGACCAAATTCTCGGGCTATAGCTCGTTGTTCGAGGGGTTGGCAAGAATCATAGCGCCGGTGCTGCTTGGTCTTTTCATCACGATCAATTCATACGAGGAAATGGCGTGGGTCATTTTGGCGGTAGTAATAGTCGAATTCCTTTTCACCTTTCTTTTGAAGCCCGCCCGTCATAAGTCGAAAAAGAAGTTGGATTTCGGCGGATTTTTCCGGTGCATGATGAAATCGCCGGTGATACGGAAATTCTTTTCGTTATCGATACTACAGGGCGCGACAAGGGACGGCGCATTGGCCACCGTTATCACCATGTATACCGTATATATGTTCAAGACGGACTTCAAGCTTGGCATGTTCACGACCATATTCGCCGTGTGCGGCCTTATAACATCGTTCATGTTCGGAAGGTTCGTCAAGAAAACGATGTTTCCAAGAATCATTGTCGTATCGACCTTGGCCGCGCTTTGCAGCTTGACGCTGTTCGTATCGCATGCGTCCGAAATAACGTTTTTAATATACAACTTCGTATTCGCGACGGGCATAGCGCTTATGAGCAAAGTCTATAGCGTGAACCTTTACGCCCTTTCCAAATCGTCTTTAATCTCCAAAAATCATTCGACCGAATATTTCGTGTTCCGCGAAGCCGCAATGACCATCGGGCGCGTGCTAGCGTATTCGTTGCTTCTGGTCGTGGGGTTATGGCTTGGCTATGAATGGCTGCGCTGGTATCTGGCGGTGTTGACGTTCGCCGTGGCGTTGTCGGGATATTTGATGATACGGGTCGATAGACAGATAAAACTGAACTTAGGCTAGATGTGAATATCATCATACGCGAGGCGGCCGCAACTTCCTATTTGACATATATTATGTATGTGCTATAATATTTCCCGGTAGAATTTAACAATAAGGAGAACAAAATGGCTGCCAAAAAAACGAAAAAACCCGCTGCGAAAGTCGTAAAGGCTGCCGCGCCCGTTAAACCCGCAATGTGCGCCATGTCCGGCGGCGCTTGCGGCTGTACCAAGGCCCAGAAAATCATGAAGATCACGATCGCCGTCCTTTTGGGCGTAATCGTCGGTTTCGCGGCCTGTAAAATGTGCTGTAAAAAGCACAAAGGCCCTATGCGCGGAGGCCAGGGATTCGAACGCTCGGCCGAAGAGCGCGCAGTTTGGAAAGAAAAGAAGCAGGAGCGTCGCGCCGCACGTCAGGCAGCGAGGTAAGTTTTCTTACTTTGGATTCAAGTCCCCTGCGGTCTGCGGGGGATTTTTTACGAGCAAGCCACCAACGCCGATCCACACCCGCCAAGGCTTCGGTGGACTTTCGGCAGGGCGGGCAAGCCGTAAGGTGCGGCTCTCCATGCGCGGGGGCGGCGTGGTGCGCGTAGCTAGCAAGTTCGCTGAAGGCTTCTGTATGATTCACTGGATTACCCGGTCGAGCCGGGTAATGACGGGGGAAGGACTGGATTACCCCGATCTAGCCGGGTAATGACTGGGGGGCGGGGAGGTTTTTGGTTTGTTGACCGGCGTTTAGATATCTGCTATTATTCTTGTATGGCAGATTTCAAAACCAACGTGGACGCGTTCAAGGTCGCGCTTAAGGCCGAGGGGATTTATCTTTCAAGGGGGCGGCTTGTAGAATTATATCTTAGGGCCAAGGAGCTTGCGGACGCGGCCGGAAAGCCGTTTTGTCCCGAGGCGGAAGCGCGAAATTACCACAGCCTTCGTTTTAAGCGAGAACTTCATCTTGAGAGCGGTGTGCGTTAGCGGTTGAAAATTACGGAATGAAAATTTCCGCTTCGCCGTCGATCACGACCTTGTTGCCGACATAGCATTTAGTGTCGAACACGACGATTTTTTTATCTTTGATCACCGATTTGACCTTGACCGTCGCGACTACCTTGTCGCCCAAAAAGACGGGGCGTTTGAAAACCGTTTTTTGCGAGGCATAGACACAGCCCGCGCCCGGCAAGCGCGTTGCGAACATCGCCGGGAAAAGCGTGGCGCTTAGCATGCCTTGGACTATGCGTTTCTTATACCTTGAATTTTTCGCGAACTTGTCGTCAAGGTGTATCGGATTCTTGTCGCCCGAGATAGTCGCGAAATCGCGGACGTGGCGGTCGCGGTTAAGCCGCGAGGTGGTGGCGAACATGCCGACCTTGACCTCGTCTATGGTCATGGATTTCTTGTTATTGCTTTGGTCTAGTTTATCTTTGGGCATAGGAAGATTATACAGGAAATGCGGCGCGGACGCAATTAAAAAAACGTCGCCGTGCGCGTATCGCCGTTCAATTTAAGCTCGAGTTTTATAGGTGCGAAATTTGCGGCGATATAATCCTCGACCAGCTGCGGCCATTCTATAATCACCGGGCGCGTTTTTATATAGGTGTCAAGGTCGAGCTCGAACGCTTCGTCCGCGGTTTTAAGGCGATACAAATCGAAGTGCGCGACGGTTCCGTAATCTTGCACAAGCGTGAATGTGGGCGAGGGGATTTCGTTTGCGTTTGCGAGCTTCTTTATTATTGCCCGCGCGAGTTCGGTTTTGCCGGCGCCAAGATCCCCGTAAAGAAGCAGCGGTTTGTCGGCGGCGATTTTGTCCGCCAATTCGAGCGCGAGGGAATTAGTATCCCGAAGGCTAGTAATGTCTGCTTGTCGTGCGGCCACCGCTTACGCCCCTTCCCGTAATTCTGAAAAGGCTTGCGTCAAAGCCGGTCGCCGGCCGTATGTTAGAAAGCGTGATTTCGGTGGTGATTCCCTGGGCGTCCCGAATCCTCCAGCCGGCAAGCGCGAAAGGTTTGGTGGTGAAAATCAGCACTATTTCACCCGAGCGTTTTTCATAAGTATAGGAAAGGAAAATTTCGGTCGTGTTGTTATCCGTCTCGAACACTTCGCGTATGCGAATCGGTGAGTCGGGCGAGGAGAGCGACACGTCGTTCGTCAAGACTATGGATGCGGGATTACTTGCGAGCGAGATATAGCTTATCTGCTCGAGCTTCTTGTCATAATAAACCAGGTCGCGACCATCGGCGATCAGCAATATCGGGCTTTTGTATTCAAGACGCATGCGGCCGGGTTTCGAGATGTGGAACGTGCCGGAATCGGACTTGCCGTTCGAGGAGCGTTGCGTGAAGTCGCCGGATATGTGCCTTAGCGAGTTGACATAGGCTTCGACACGCGCTGTGAATTCGGGCGTGGGTGCGGTCGGGTTTGCGACTGCTCCGAGCGCAAAGAACACGAATAGTGCGGGTAAGAATTTCCTCATGCCGAGAGAGTAGCGCAGGCGGCGGCGCATGTCAAGCGGCGGCCTAGAACGCATCTTCGATATACTAGTGCGCGTTAATGCTCCCACCACCACACAAACGCCAAATGCTCTTGGCGTCCCGCCTTAGCCACAACCTTTCTATACATTTAAGCTTTTCAGCTCGAAGAGCTGCGCGCACCACGCCGCCCCCATCCCCGCACCAGCGAGGACAGGCTCCGTGCGTGCGCGATATACATCGCTTCCGCCCTGCTCGGCGTGGTTTGCTTGAACGGTATCCGAGTAAGGCTCCGGCGAGGCGAGTTTGAGGCGGATTAAACCTATGTTATAAAGGGGAGCGCACAAGCGCTTAGCTATAAATCCCTTCCAGCGGGGCCCCGTTTCGCCGCGGCCTTCGGCCTAGCTTAACTGCCCGCAAGAAGAGATTTGGATTGATTTTGCTAGAACGCGTTCTCGATATACTCGTAGGCGAAGTCGTCGTTAAAAAGCGCGGCGTCGAGGCGGCAATCGAAGGCTGCGTATTTGGGGTGTCGGGCAAGGAAGGCTTCGGCGTTTTTGCGGACGCGCTGTTTCTGGATTTCCGTGATCGATTCCGCGGCGGCGGCTATGGTCGCGCGTTTTTTTACTTCGATGAATATAATCAGGTTTTGTTTCGCGGCGATCAGGTCTATTTCACCGGCGTCGGTGCCGCGCGTGCTTGAATATCTTTGCTCGATTATTTCGAAGCCCTTTTCGGTAAGGAGGGCGATGGTTTTGCTTTCTGCGATCAGGCCGTCGGAGTAGTTATCCATTTTATTTCCTTCTCCAGCCCGAAGGGCTCCTAAGCTTCCGCCGCCCCCACGCTGGACGCGCGCGGTATACACCGCTTGCCGCCCAGCTCGGCGTCGCTTGCTTAGTTAGTTTTTCTTGGCCACGGACACCATCGCCTCGCGGATAATCTTTTGGCCGATGGTATAGCCGGCCTGCAACTCCTCGAGCACTTCGTTTTCCGGTTTGTCGGAGGGGACCTGAGCTATTACCAACATGGTCATGGGATCAAGCGGTTTGCCCACGGTTTCGACCTTGGCGATTTGACGGGCGTTGAATGCTGTGTCGAGTTGGGATTGCACGGATTTTATTCCGTCAAGCACGGCTGCGTCAACCTTGCCGTCCATGGCCCTTAACGCGAGGGAGAGCGAATCGGCCACAGGCAGGAGGGATTTCGCGAACTGCGTCGAATTGTAATCCACTGCGTTTTTCAGGTCGATTTCCAACCTACGCTTTGTGTTCTCCATATCGGCAAGACAGCGGATATACTTGTCCTTCCAGTCCTCGAGCTGAGTCGTAAGGCGCTGGATCTCGTCGTCTTTGACCTCGCCGTCGATGCGGCATTCGGCAAGTTGTTCGACATTGTTTTCGGTTTCGATTTTTTCTTCTTTTTTACTCATGCTATATAGATAGTGGTAATCTTGTTGAATTTCAAGGGGTAAAATGGTAGAATTCCAAAAGAGGTTTTTTATGATATTGCTTGACGGAAAAAAGTTGGCCGGAGAAATCGCGGAATGCCTTAGGGCGGAAGTCGCGAAGCTGCCATCTAAGCCAAAACTTTCCATTATACTTGTGGGCGACGATCCCGCATCGCTTATGTATGACAACATGAAAATCAAAAAAGCGCGCGAGCTTGGCATGGAGGCAGAACTACTTCATTTCAAAGACGATATCTCGGAGGACGAGATACTGGCCGCAATAAACCGACTTAACCTTGATCCAGGCGTAGATGGGATAATGGTGCAGATGCCGATGCCGCCGCATCTTGACGAGACGTGGGTGTGCTCGCACATAAATCCTTCGAAAGATGTGGACGGGCTGTGCCCATATAACAAAGGCATGCTTTCAATGTATAACGACACGGTATTCCTTCCGGCAACCGTTCGCGGAATAAAAAAGCTCATAGAGCATTACGGCGTGCCCGTCGAGGGACAGGACGCGGTGGTCGTGGGCGCCTCGAACATAGTCGGAAAGCCGGCCGAGATGATGCTTCTTAACATGGGAGCGACTGTGTCGATATGTCATTCAAGGACCAAGAACCTTGCGTCGTATACCAAGCGCGCGGACATAATAATTTCCGCCGCAGGGGTCGAGAACCTTATCACCGCGAACATGGTCAAAAAGGGGGTGGCAGTGATCGATGTCGCCATGCTGCGCTCGGCGAAAACCGGCAAGCTTTGCGGCGACGTTGACATCGAAGGTGTGGCGCGTAAAGCCAGCTTCATAACTCCTGTGCCGGGCGGCGTCGGGCCCATGACAGTCATCGCTCTTATGAGCCAGCTTGTCGAGGCGTATCACGCCAACAGGAGGGCTTGAGGGCAATGTTTTTCCGTCGGCGCCTTAAATTCAAATACAAGCTTGCGCGAGGGGCGAAGTATTATCGTTGCGGCCCGGGTATCAAACGCGACAATTATCAATATACCCCCGGTATAGTGCCGTATCTTGTCCGCTGGACGATTGTGGCCGCGATATGGACGGCGGCGGTGCTTGCCTGTATCCTGATCTATCTTGCTTTCACTTTGCCCGACGTGAACGATGTTATCGAGCAGAGGCGGCAACCCACTATCACTATACTTGACCGCGAGGGAAAACGCGTCGCCTCGATCAACGACATGTATGGCGAGAGAATCGAATTTTTCAAGCTTCCGCCGCATGTGTGGCAGGCGGTGGTTGCGATTGAGGACAGGCGCTTTTTCCGACACAGCGGCGTAGATGCGCGCGCCGTTATGCGGGCAGTGATCCAAAATGTGCGAAGCGACGCGAGGGTGCAGGGAGGATCGACGATATCGCAACAGCTTGCGAAAAACCTGTTTTTATCGCCGCGCAAAACTATGACGCGAAAGACTCAGGAGCTTATGCTTACCCTATGGCTTGAGCGGAAGTTTAGCAAAGAGCAAATTCTATCCCTTTATCTTAGCCGCGTGTCGATCGCCGCGGGAAAATTCGGATTCGCGGCGGCGGCGGAATCGGTGTTCGGAAAGTCGATTTATGAACTCGAGATTCCCGAGGCCGCGATACTTGCCGGAATGCTACGTTCGCCATCGCATTATAATCCGGCGACGAATTGGGATCGCGCGCATGCACGAATGAGAATCGTGCTTGATAAAATGCTTGAGGCGAAATACATCACGCAGTTGCAGCATGCCGAGGCTCTTCTTTATACCTATGCGCGCGAGGGTGGCGGCGGCACAGGCGGAGATACGCGGTATTTCATAGACTATGTCATGGGCGCGCTTGATTCCTTCGTGCCGAACGTGTCATCGGACATCACCATACACACCACGCTTGATTTGGACGCGCAGAAAAGTGCCGAGGCGATCGTGGCATCTGTGGCTATGGCGGACGGCGCAAAATACGGGTTTGGGCAGGCTGCGGCGCTTTTCATGCGAACCGACGGAGGGATTTTGGTTATGGTGGGAGGGCGGCGCTATGCCGATTCCCAATTCAACCGAGCGGTGCAGATGAGGCGGCAGCCGGGCTCGGCGTTCAAACCATTTGTGTATTTGGTGGCGCTTGAGGCTGGAATGAAACCGGCCGATACTTTCGTAGACGAGATCACCTCGATCGGCAAGTGGGCGCCGCGCAACCACGACGACAAGTATCACGGCAAAATGACCATGACGCGCGCGCTTGAGCTTTCGGTCAACACTGTCATCGTGCAGATCGCGAAGAAGGTCGGAATCAACCGTATAATTTCCTCGGCCAACCGCATGGGGCTTGTGGAACCGATGGCGAGGGATATGTCAATCACCCTTGGCACCGCGGACGTGTCGCTTCTGGATTTGACCTCGGCTTATGCTGTGTTTGCAAACAAGGGCGTGGGCGTTCTGCCTTATGCAATCGAGCGTATTGTCGACGAGCGGGGGAATGTCCTTTGGGCGCGGAGCGGTAGCGGCGTAGGACGGCTTGTCCGAGAATCGGTGGTGGCAGATATGAATTTTATGTTGACGGCGGCGGTCGAGGGCGGAACCGGCGCGAACGCCCGCGTGCCAGGAGTTGTAATTGCCGGTAAAACCGGAACCTCGAACGAAAACCGCGATGCTTGGTTTGTCGGATTTACTTCGGAAATCGTAGGCGGAATTTGGATCGGAAACGACAACCGCAGTCCTATGGGCGAGAATACTTATGGCGGCGGCGTGCCGGCGAGGATTTTCCGCTCGGTTATAACTTATATGGTGCAAAGGTAAAAAACCTTGCTTTTCGCGTGGCGACCTCCTACTATCATGTAATAGAAGAAAAGAAGGAGAAGCCAATGCCCAAAATCGTAAAGCCCGCATACAGAATCCTTACGCCGATTTGCGGAAATTCAATCTTGAAACATATCGAGCCCATCGCCCGCACTTGCTATAAATCCGAGGACAAGATAACCGAGGACGGAGAGTCAGCCAAGAAAATCGTAAAGAACCTTATCAAACTTGGCCACGAGGCGATGATCGAGCATGCCTCGATTTCCGTGTGCTTCACCGCCGACCTTGGATTCTATAAGGATATAACTCGCCACCGCATAGCCTCGTTCGCGATCGAATCGACACGCTATTGCATGTATGCAAACGATAAGTTCGGAAACGAGATCTGTGTCATGGAGCCGCCGTTCGTCGAACCCGGCACGCCCGATTACGACGCTTGGCACAAGGCGATCGTAGCGATAGAAAAGGGCTATCTCGAGCTTGCCGCCATGGGTCATAAACCCGATATGTGCCGAATGCTTTTGCCGCATTCAAGCAAGGCCGACATAAATCTTACCTGCAACTTGCGCGAGTGGCGCCACATATTCAAGCTACGCGCGTCGGTCAAGGCGCATGCCACTATACACTCCATGATGCGCGCGCTTTTGAAGGAATTCAAGCGCCATATTCCCATCATATTCGACGATATTGAATTCGACGATGCCGAGCTTAGCGACTGGGCTAAAAAGACTATGGACGACATCGACGCCAGGTGTGGAACAAAGGTTTAAGCTAGGAGAGGGGAATGAAAAAAATTCTTTCATACGCGTTGATCGCGGTGGCCGTTTCGGGCGGAGGGTGCAGCGCGTCTGTGGCCGCGCCGAAAATCGTTGAAATCAGCGGCGTGTGCGAGCGCCAAATCATTCCTTCGCGTATCAGTCGGGAGGTCGAAATCGACCTTGATCGCGCAATAGCCTCGGGTCTTGCCATGGCGAAAAAAGCCGTTGCGAAAATAGCCGACGTATACGAGGGCGCCGATAAAAAAGACGTGGAGGGCTCGGTCAACGTGCGCGTGCGCGATCGCAAAAGCGGCGAGGAAGAGCGCAATGTCGAAATGCCTTTCGCAGTTTCAATACCCAAAATAGGGGAGCGCGAGATCGACGATTTGGATTCGTTTTTCGAGCGTCTTTGGGCCGGCGCGCCCGCCAAGGGCGAAATCGTTCGAACCTCGCAACGCCTTGGGGTCGGCGAAAAAGAATTCGAAGAAGAGTATAAATCCTGTTTCGCCGAAGCGCTTGAGGACGCGAAGCTTCGTGCTGCTTTGGAACTTGGCGACGCCGATTTTACCGTAGTGTCCGTAGAGCAGGACGAGAGCGCGTCTATGGTTTCCGACGAATCGGAGGGCGAGCTTAATATGCGGGTCGTTCTTCGCGTTAAATTTAGCACCCCCTGAAATCATCACGACTAACTTCGCTTGCCATTCGCGCGATTTGAGGGGGCTTGTCCTTTTGGGCGGGTTTGATTTTAAGTTATATTTCGCTTGAATCTCATACGTTTACGGGATAAAATCCTGCGAAAGGCAAAGCAGTGAGCGACAACAACACTTCGAATATACAATCCGCGATACAGGCCGCGCCGGCGCTTGCCGAACCAGCAGCCGCGCCTAAGCCCGCCAGGAAAAAACGCAAGCGCAGCAAGCTGGAACTTTTCTTCATAGCATTTTTCGCCGCGGGCGTGATTTCCCTTGCCTCGTTGGTATTCATATTCATACGATACGGCGTCGACCTTCCGGACTATGTGGCTTTGGCAGAATATAGGCCGCCTATCACTTCGCGCTTTTACGCCGGCGACGGATCGCTTCTGACCGAATATGCAACCGAGCGAAGGATCTTCGTCGAGCTTGACGATATGCCGCCGAACCTTATCAACGCATTCATATCCGCCGAGGATAAGAATTTTTGGACGCACCACGGCTTTGACATACTGGGTATAATTCGCGCCACCATCGGCAATGTAAGCAACAAGCTTTTCGGAGTGGGCCGAGTGGGCGGGGCGTCGACCATAACCCAGCAGGTAGCGAAGAATTTCTTCCTTAGCTCCGAACGCTCGATGTCGCGAAAAATACGCGAGGCGATATTGGCGCTTAAGATGGAGCGCACGTTTACCAAACGCCACATCCTGACCCTTTACATGAACCAGATATTTTTGGGATATCGTTCATACGGAGTCGCCGCCGCCGCCGCGAACTATTTCGGAAAATCCCTTGGCGAATTGACATTGGCAGAGGGTGCGTTTTTGGCCGCTTTGCCCAAAGCCCCAGGCAACTACAACCCAATCACAAACAAGGCGCGAGCGGTGGCCCGCCGCGACTGGGTGCTTGAACGCATGTTCGCGAACGGCTATATAACACGCGAGGAAATGCGCGCGGCACAGGAAGAAGATCTTGTTGTAAACGAGCGCCTTATGTCCCGGGCGCAGCGCAACGCCCTTTATTTCTCGGAAGAAGTTCGCAAGTTTTTGGCCGACATATACGGCGAGGAGGAGCTTTATTCAGGAGGGCTTGCCGTCCGCACTACCATCGATCCGAATTTTCAGGACATGGCCACCGTGGCTTTGCGAAAAGCCCTGTTGCAACTTGACCGTCGCGGAGGTTGGCGAGGGGCCGAAGAAAACTTGGCGCAGTATATTACCGACGGAGATTTCACCGCGGCTTTCCGGCGTTCGGAAATTTCGTCCGGCATGGAGGACGACGGTTGGCGCCGCGCGATAATAACCTCTGTTTCCCCCGAGCGTGCGGCGTTTGTTTTTAGAAATGCCGAGGAGGGCGAGCTGTCCCCCGAATCGCTTGCCTGGGCGCGCGGCGCGTTGCGGTTCGGCGACGTCGTGTTCGTCCAGAGAAATGCCGCGGGCGCCTGGGGACTTCAGCAGGTTCCACAGGTCAGCGGCGCGATGATCGCTATGAACCCCCACACCGGGCGCGTATACGCTATGGTCGGAGGATTCTCGTATTGGCAGAGCAAGTTCAACCGCGCGACGCAAGCATTGCGCCAGCCTGGTTCCACAATAAAGCCCTTCGTTTATCTGCCTGCTTTGGAATCCGGCAGGTTCACGCCCGCTTCGATACTGCTTGACACGCCAATAGTCATGGATCGCGAATCGGGCGAGCAGTGGAGGCCGGAAAACTATGACGACGTGTTCGAGGGCGAAATCACCCTGCGCCGAGCGTTCGAAAAATCGAAAAACATTCCCTCGATCCGAGTGGCGCTTGACATAGGAATCCGTCGCTTTATCCGCACGGCCGTAGATTTCGGAGTTTACCGCAATGTCCGCAACCCCAACCTATCCATGGCGCTTGGAAGCGGCGATACGCGCCTGATCGACATCACCACGGCCTTTGCGCGTCTTATCAACGGCGGAAAGAAAGTATCGCCAGTGTTGATCGACCGTGTGCAGGACAGGGACGGCAAAACTATTTTCAAGACCGACATGCGCGAATGTCCGGATTGCTTTGCTCCCGAATTTGTCGACGGAATGCTGCCGCCCGACTTGCCCGACCTGCGCGAGCAGCTTGCCGACGCAGCGTCCGTATACCAGATGGTCAACATGATGCAGGGCGCGGTCGAGCATGGGTCCGGCTGGCGCGCTCGGATCACCGGTCGCACCATCGCCGGCAAGACCGGAACCTCGAACGATTCACGCGACGTGTGGTTCATCGGCGGCACGCCAGACTTGGTCGTAGGAGTATTCATGGGGCACGACCAGCCGCGCTCGCTTGGCCAGAACGTGCACGGAGGGTCGCATGCCGCGCCGGTGTTCCGCGAGTTCATGGAGCGGGCCCTTGTCGGAGTCAAAGACGTAGCCTTCCGAGTGCCCGAGGGCATAACCTTCGTTCGGATCAACCGCAACACAGGCCGCCTGGCCACCGCCAGCGACTTGCCGCGCGATATAATATCCGAGGCGTTCAAGATCGGAACCGAGCCGCGGGTCGGCACTCCCTCGGGTGTCAGGAGCGGTTTCATCAACAACGACGAGGGTGGCGGCGCAATCAACATCGAGGGGATATTCTGATGGGAAAATTCAGGATACAGGGCGGCACGCCGCTTTGTGGAACGGTTAGCATATCCGGCGCAAAAAATTCTGTTTTGGAACTTATGAGCGCGGCGTTATTGACATCAGAAGAAGTGATCCTTGAAAACGTGCCGGAACTTTCCGACATTGCCGTCATGTCCTCGCTTTTGGAAACTCTTGGCGCCAAGGTCGAGTGGGACAAGGCGGCAGGCATGTTGAAAATAAACGCCGCCGGCATAACCTCTTTGAAAGCTCCGTATGAAATCGTATCGAAAATGCGGGCATCGATATACGTGCTGGGCGCGCTTTTGGGCCGGTTCGGAGAAGCCGAGGTTTCCATGCCCGGCGGGTGCGTGTTCGGCTCGCGTCCCCTTGACGTGCATTTCCGCGCGTTCGAAACGCTTGGCGCAACGATCGAAAACCAGCACGGATACATAGTCGCCAAGGCGCCCGTAGGCGGACTTATAGGAGCGGAGATCAACGGCCTTGTCCGCATACAGGACGGAATCGAAATCACTACGCACGGCGGCAACGTCAACATGATCGAGGCCGCGGTGTTGGCGCGCGGTCGCACTGTGATCACCCATGCTTCGCTTGAGCCTGAAGTAGGAGATCTTATCGACATGCTCAACGCTATGGGCGCGAAGATCCGACGGGCTATGCGCGGCGAGGTCAACGTAATCGAAATCGACGGAGTAGAATCGCTTCGCGGCGTTCGATATCGCGTCATGCCCGACAGGCTCGAGGCCGCCACATACCTTCTGGGCGCAGCAATCACCGGCGGTCGTGTCGAGGTCGTGGGCGCGGATGCGTCCAAGATGGGTGCGCTGCTTGAGGCTTTGCGGAAGGCGGGGGTGAAGATCGAAGTCTTGGATTCAGGGACGAGAATCGTTGCCGATGCCCGCGGAGCCGATCTTGTCGGCGTCGACGTTCATGTCGTGCCGTATCCCGGTTTTCCGACCGATGTAGGATCTATATTCATAGCGTTGATGTCGCTTGCCCGGGGCAGGTCGAAATTCCACGATTCCATTTACGAGAGGCTTATGATCGTCCCCGAACTTGAGCGTATGGGCGCGATAATAAACGTTGCTAATCCGCACACAGCGATTGTCGAAGGTGTGGTCGGGCTTTCGGGTGCAGAGGTGAAGGCCACCGATCTGCGTTCGGGTGCGGCGTTGACCTTGGCCGGGATCGCCGCGGACGGCGAAACGGTCGTGCATAAAACCAACCATGTCTTCAGGGGCTATCATAAGTTTGTCGAGAACCTGCGGGCGCTTGGCGCGAATATCACGCTTGAGGCGGACGATTGATTTTATCCTTTTTGGCGAGCGTAGCGAAGCCGCGCGCACCCGGCCTACGCCAAGGCTACGGCGGGCAGGCCACATAATGCCGCCCTAACTCGGCGTGGTTTGTTTGGAAAATATACTAATGCAATAAATGCAACGCGACCGTTATCGCATACAGTGCCGCTATCCACGGCAACAACGGATCGGGGTGTTTCTTAACCCGCGAATAAATAAACGAGCCGAGAAGCAGCGCGCCCGATATGGCAAGCACCACAACTTGAACATCGTGGCTTATCAAGTGCGAATCAAGCGCTATGCTTGCTCCGAAAATAAAACTTACCAGAGCCAACACCAACGGCATTATGCAGCAGAACAGATGCATGGCAAGAGCGGTAAGCACCGCCGCCAATGTGATATGGACTTTCCTTTTCTTCATCGATTAATAGTATCCGAACTTGCCTAGCGCATCAAGAAGTATATAGTCAGCGCCGTGCAGTGTATCACCACCACAAGCGGAAGGAACGGATCCTTGCGCCCAGTTATCTTCTCGTGCGTATAGGACGCTAGGATCAGCAGACCCGCGATAACAAACATGAACTCCTCGAACCCATAGCCTAAGATATTGAGCTCGAACGCGATCTCGGCCCCAAGTAAAAGGTTGAAGACAGCCAAGGCCATCGGCGATATGCAACAGACAATATGCGCCGCAAGGGTCGTCCACGCGGCAACGATCGAAAGCCTTACCCTTTGTAGCGGATGTCGGCGCGGAAGGTGGTGCGGACGAGGTTTTACAAGCGATTTTTTCGTCATGCCGGCCATTACTCGTCCCCTACTACGGTCGAGCGGCGGGTGGCGTTCGGGTCCACCGCCATGGGGCCAACGGCGAACTTGCCGACGTTGCCGAACAGCTCCTCGAAGAAGCCGACCTCTATGTCGGTAAGTATTTCCGTTTTGCCGGCGGCTTGTCTGAATCGCGCGTCCCTTATGTCGCGGGATGCGACCTCGACTACCTTGCCCTTAGAATCGAATTCGATCGCAAGGATCGTGTATTCGTTGAACGACGGGCGAAGGAAAGCGAATTGCGTCGCGGCGGCCGAGGCGTAATACCAACGTATGGCGCCGTATCTTGTTTCGGCCTGGGGCGAGCCCAAGATTTGGATAACCTCGGCCTGGGTCTTGGCATTTTCAATAGAGCGCATCTGGTCGGGCCGGATTTTCACGCCCAGGTCATACTTCTTGTTCGAGCAGCCCGAAAGCGCTAAGGCCGCAACGCAAAATGATGTGGACAAGAGCTTTCCCATCACTACCTGTCGTTGCGTTTCATGCTGAACCAGAATATGATGCTGTTGTTTCGGTTTGGTTCACAGGTGCCGACCGGATCGTCGGAGTGGGATACGGGAACTATGTAGTTCTCTTGAGTGCCGAACGCCATGGTCGTGTTTTCAAGTTCGTTGATCTGGTCGATGATGGCCTTTAGCTCGTCGGAGATGTGCGAGCTGAGCCTGTAGGCGCCGACGTCGGATTCCTCGGTCTTCCTCATGAACTCAAAGAGCGCGGTAAGGTTGTTCCTGAGCTCCTTGATGTTGTTCACTATATATGGGGAGGAGGCCTCGAGCTTCTGGTCCGTGGCGATGATCAGCTTGCGGTGCTGCGAGTCAAGGTCGCTTAGCCACTGGCCAAGCCAGTTGCCCATGTCCTGCCCTCCGCCGGCTTCTTTGTATTCAAGGAAGCGGTCGTTTATCACGCGCTCGCCGTCATCGTCCATCAACGCTGTGAAAAAGAAGTCTGCCGCCGAGTTGTTTATATTGGACGCCTTGTCTTTGAGCTCGTTTAGCGAGTTGGCGGAGCCCCTTGACATATTGACAACAGTTATGTTTTTCCACCACAGGTTGTCCGGGTTGTTGATCAAGGGACGGAAGCGGCAGTTGGACTGTATCCTATGCATGGCGGCAAGGCATTCGCGTTGGCCCAGGTTGCTGGCCTCGATGGCGATGCAGTTGAAATCGGCGGAGGGGACAAGAATGTTGCCGTATGTGTCCTCGAGTAGTATGCCGTTGGCCGGAAGCCCGTCCCTAAGGTCGGTGGTGACACGGCCGTAGAGGAGCGCGCGGGCACCGTTGGCAACGTTAAGCACGCTCTGCTCGAGCGCTACGACGCGGTTTTCGCTGCGCTTGGTCGAATACGAGCGTATAGCCGCCACGCCTATTATGGATACCAATATTCCGTAG
Source organism: Alphaproteobacteria bacterium (assembly GCA_009785175.1). GTDB lineage: Bacteria > Pseudomonadota > Alphaproteobacteria > Rs-D84 > CACZYB01 > WQWV01. The sequence continues at coordinate 18,073 of WQWV01000006.1, read as the reverse complement.
CCCATGATTTCCAATATTCCGCGGCCGGATTCGTGCCTTCTATTGTTCATTTTTTATCTCCTTTAGTTTCGCTATGTATGTTTCGGGTATGCGAGCGGGTTTCAATGTAGACAGATCTACGAATACAAGCGTGGTCGAAAGTTTGACGAGTATTTCTTCGTCGCGCATGACTTCTTGTTCGATTGTGATCGAGGCGCCCTTTAGCTCGCCGCAGGTCGTCCTTATCATCAAATCGTCATTGTGGCGGGCGGGCTTCATATATTCGACGGAGCATTTTCGAACCATGAACTCGCCCGGTTTGGGACCGAAAAGTTTTTCGAGGGAGCCGCGCGCTTCTTCGGCCATCTTAAGGTAATTGGCGTAATACACGACTCCGCCGGCGTCGGTCGCGTTCCAGAATATATGCACCGGGAAGTGGTGCGCGCCGTTTTTGAAATCGCCGAAGTTTATTGTCATAGGAGGCCCCCGATTTTCGCGTCGATGCCAAGATGTTTATAGGCTTTTGTGGATACTACGCGCCCTCTTGGCGTTTTTTGAATAAAGCCGGATTGAAGCAGATACGGTTCGATCACGTCTTCGATAGTATCCGTTTCTTCTGAAAGAAGCGCCGCTATGGTGTCAAGTCCGACCGGGCCGCCGCTGTGGTTTTCGATTATGAGTTTCAAATATTTGGTGTCGAGCGCGTCGAGGCCTATCTTGTCGACTTGGAGTTTGCGAAGTGCCGAATCGGCCATGGCGGCGTCTATGTCGGATTTGCCCTCGACTATGGCAAAATCGCGCACGCGTTTCAAAAGGCGGTTGGCGATGCGGGGCGTGCCGCGGCTGCGTTTGGCTATTTCCTTCGCGCCGTCGTCGGAAACGGGGATACCGAGGATGCCGGCGGAACGAGTGATAATCTTGCAAAGTTCTGAATCGTCGTAGAATTCGAAGGAAAGCGGAATCTGGAACCTATCGCGCAGGGGATTCGAAAGCAAGCCTATGCGCGTTGTTGCGCCGACAAGCGTGAACGGCGCGACGTCGATCTTGACACTCCTTGCCGCCGGGCCTTCGCCGATCACCAAATCCAATTTGAAGTCCTCCATTACGGAATAAAGCACCTCCTCGACCGCGATTGGTAGGCGGTGAATCTCGTCAATAAAAAGCACGTCGCCGGCTTCGAGCGTAGTGAATATCGCCGCAAGGTCGCCGGTTTTCGTGAACATCGGCGCGCTGGTCGCCTTGAAATTACCCTTGAGCTCGTTGGCGATAATGTTCGCAAGCGTCGTCTTGCCAAGCCCGGGCGGGCCATAGAGAAGGCAATGGTCAAGCGGAGCTTTTCTTTCCTTGGCCGATCTTATGAAAACGTCGAGATTGGATTTAAGCGCGGGTTGACCGACGAACTCCGCGAACCCATGCGGGCGGATATTTTCGAATCGCGATTTGTCTTCGGCGCGCTCGGCGGCGCCTATGAGTCTCTCCATGGGAAAGATTATAGCGATAAGGGCTAGGGATTGCAATAGCAAACAACGCCGGCAGGGGCGGCAGCGCTCTGCAAATGCGCGCCCACCTGCGTGCGGCGGCGTTGTGCGCGCTTGGGCGAGCAAAGCTCGCTTAAAAGACACAAATTTATGCTTGTGGGAGCCTTTGAATTATGATATAATATGCGCGAAGAGGAGTTTGAAATGAAGAAAATTTTCGCGCTGGGTCTTGGCCTTCTTATATCAGGAGCGGCAGATGCCGGCAACAAGGGTGCGGTCGCCACTCCTGGACCGAACGCGCTTAGCCGAGCAACCATCAACAGTTTCGAAACCGCGCTTGTCGAAGCCTCGAACGCCTGCAACAACAAGGAAATGCGCGATGAACTCGATAGGGCAATAAAGGGCGCGGGCACCGCCAAAACCGGCGCTACCGTAGCAACCGTCGGCGGAGTTGCCGGAACCGGCGCTGATGTTTCGCGACGCTATGTAGGAGCGGCCAGAGAGGGCGCGCTTGGCACCGCAACCCAGATAGTGAGCGTGGCCGGACACGGAACCGCCGCCGTAGGATCGGCAGTCGCCGTTGGTTATACCTGGGGCATTCCCGGTGCTGTTGACAAGATCAAGGCCAAATTCTCGGAGTGCATGAGCGCCATTTCCGTGCTTGAAACATTCTCGGCGCGAACCGAAGCAGGGACGGGGGTGAGCAGCGGCGAGCTTGACCGTTTCAACATGAGGGTCAGCGTCGCGCGCGAGGCTGCGTCCATGTTCAACCAGATCAACACGCGCCAGCTTGACACCGCTAAATCCATGGCTATGGCCACCGTCGGAGTTGGTGCGGCTGGTGTCGCTGCGTCCGGTACTGCCGGTGTATTGAGCGGAAGGCAGGGCTATAGGCAGATTAGGGGGACGGGTAATAATGAAGCCGCCGGAGGTTCCAATGCCGCTGTTGTCGTGCCTGATAGTGAGTAAGATTTATTATGAATGATTGAAATCCCCTGGTATACCAGGGGATTTTTTCATTCCCGTCATACCGGGCTTGACCCGGTATCCAGTCGGCATGGATTCCGGCTCGAGGCCGGAATGACGGGTGAGTAGGTGAGGGGGATTTTTTTCGCGAACACAAGGCCACACGGCCGCTACGGAGCGGGCGAACACCTGTGTGAGCCAACGCCCGAGGGCGAGCGGACGTTGGCCGCCTGCGGCGCGCATGCACTATAAACGCAAGGGCTTGACATTTCCCTTAACCCCCTATATATTATGTCCTATGGACATTCGTTTTGTCTTTGCCGTTCGCACCACCACTACCCGAAAGGGTTAAGAATTTCGCTTGCGCGTCGCGCACCTATCATATAATATTAAAAATTAAGTGGATTCCGGCTCGGAGGCCGGAATGACCAGAAGAAAAAGGACTTAAAATGTCATACCCCATTGATGTAATCCGCCACAGCCTTGCCCACGTTATGGCTGCGGCAATCAAAAAACTATACCCCGACGCCAAGTTCGCCGGAGGGCCGTCTATCGAACACGGATTCTATTACGATTTCGACACCGAACACAAATTCAGCCCGGACGATTTCGCCGCGATCGAGCGTGAAATGCGCGAGCTTATCAAATCCGGCGGAAAGTTCGAAAACCGCGTCCTTACGCCCGTAGAAGCGCGTTCGGCGTTCGCGGCCGAGCCATATAAACTTGAATGGATAGAGGAGGTCGCCAAGTCCGGCGAGCCCATTTGCACCTATGGCTTCCGCGGGTTCGTGGATTTGTGCCGCGGGCCGCACGTCGAATCTTCGAAAGAACTGCCGCGCGATTCTTTCAAGCTTTTCCGCGTGGCAGGAGCGTATTGGAAAGGCGATAGCGCAAACAAAATGCTGCAACGCATTTACGCGTATGCGTTCGCCGACAAGGCCGAGCTTGACGCCCATCTTGTCATGATGGAAGAGGCGGAAAAGCGCGACCACAGAAAACTCGGCGCGGCCATGGATCTGTTCCACTTCGAGCCGGAATTTTCTCCGGGCGGGGTGTTTTGGCATCCCAAAGGCTGGAGTATGTTCCAGAGCATGATTAACTATATGCGCGCACGCCAGGATAAAGAGGGCTATGTCGAAATCAGCACTCCGTCCGTAAACACGCGAAAAATGTTCGAGCTTTCGGGTCATTGGAGCATGTATGCGCATCACATGTATTACGCACGCGTTAACGAAGAAGATGGAGAGTTCGCGGTCAAGCCTGTATCCTGTCCCGGCGGAATGCTCGTCTTCAAACAGGGAATCAAATCCTATCGCGACCTGCCGCTTAAGATATCCGAATTCGGCAAGGTAGATCGCTACGAATCCTCGGGCTCTTTGATGGGACTTATGCGAGTGCGCGAATTCACTCAGGACGATGCCCACATATTCTGTATGCCCGAGCAGGTCGAGTCCGAGTGTGTCAAGGTCATAAAATTTATCCTCAGCGTATACGAGGATTTCGGTTTCGACGTTGCGAAAATCAAAATAAAGCTTTCGACGCGACCCGAGGTGCGCCTTGGTTCCGACGAGGTATGGGATGCGTCCGAGGCGGCGCTTGCCAACGCTTTGAAGGTCGGCGGATACGACCACGAGCTATTCCCCGGCGAGGGCGCGATATATGGCCCGAAACTTGAATTCGCGCTTACCGACGCAATCGGGCGCGAGTGGCAGTGCGGGACGCTTCAATTCGACATGAATTTGCCCGAGCGTTTCGACATACACTATATCGACAAGGACAACGAGAAGCGTCGTCCAATCATGCTGCACCGCGCGCTGTTCGGCTCGTTGGAGCGTTTCATGGGAATACTTATAGAGCATGTCGCCGGCAAGTTCCCGCTTTGGCTTGCGCCAGTGCAGGCCGTCGTGATTCCTATTTCCGACAAGCTTCACGGCTATGCCGAGAGCGTGGCCGATGCGATGGGCGAATTCAAGGTCGAAAAGATGTATTCGTCCGATAGTATGCAGAAACGAATCCGCGAAGCCCAGCTTGCCCAGGTGCCGTATATGATCGTGCTTGGCGAACAAGAAGAAGCCGCCGGCACGGTTTCGGTTCGCACGCGCGATGGGAAACAGATCAACGGGATCAAGCTTGACGAATTCATAGCGTCGATGCGTGAAAAAATCGCAGGCAAGAGTGCGGAGTTGTAGGTAGGGCTAGGCAAACGGCCGCCACGGGCAAGCATGAGCCTGCGAATGCCAACGCCCGGGTGGGGCGGACGTTGGCCGCCTGGCGGCGCGCTGACGATATATGCTTGACTGGATTCTGTGGTCGCGCTACGCTTGCCACAGAATGAAGAAAGAAGGAATGTTATGAGATACCTTGTAATCCTTATCTTATCCGCCTGCGGGTTTCGGCCGATGTATGCGACGGATAATTCCCGAGCGCTACAGCAGGCTGCCGATATACACATAGCGCCGGTATCGGGTTTCGACGGACAGCATGGAATAAAACTCAGGAACGAGGTCGAGCGCAATCTTCGCGCCGATAATAATGGCGAACGCGCGCGCTATACTTTGCGGATAAGAATGAGCCAGCCACGCTCGCAGGACTATACCCTTAGCAAGCAGGGAACGGCGTCGTCGTATCTTATCACGATCAGCGCCGATTATTCCATTATCGACAACTCGATCGGGCGGGCGGTGCATTCGGATACCGTCAACCACTCGCTGTCCTATGGCGTTCTTGTCGACAAGTATTCGACCGAAATGCTTAGGATAGAAACCATAAACCTGATCATAAAAAACCTTGCGAACCAGATTTCAAGCGGGACGCTTGGCTTCTTGAGCATGCGCCCATGAAATACAAGGACGGAGATTTTCTTGCGGCGGCGCGGGGCGGGTTGGCATCGGTCGCGGGGCTTTTGATATATGGCGAGGACAAGGGAAAAGTCCAGGAGTTCATGTCCGCGGCGGTCAAGGCAGCTTGTCCGGTCGACGACGGATTCTCTATTTTTGAATTGGATGCGCTTGATTTCAAAACGGTCGAGGATTTGGCGGCGGCCGCGCGGGACGAGATGAATTCCATTTCCCTGATGGGAGGGCGCAAGGTTGTGAAAATCAAGAACGCGCCGGCGGATTTGGCGGCGGCGGGGATTGCGCCCCTTGATCCTGCGGCGGGAATTTTGATTTTGGCGGCGGAGAATTTATCGCCCGGTTCCGAGCTGCGTCGATCGTTCGAAAACGATGCCGGACGTCTGGCCGCGATTGCATGCTATGTCGACGACGATCGGACGATACGCGATCTTGCGCGAAAGGCTTTGGCCGAATTCGGAATACGCGCCGTGCCGCTAGAGGTCATGGACTTCATAGTCTCATACCTTGGCGAAAACCGCGCGACGTCGCGCATGGAGCTTGAGAAAATCGGGTTGTATCTTTCGGGTAAAACTTCGATGACGATGGAGGATGCCGAGGCGTGCCTTATGGATTCCTCGTTGTTGGCGGTCGCGGATTTGGGCGGGTTCGTGGCCTCGGGCGATGTGAAAAAGGTTTCGTCTTCGGTCGTGCGATTGCTTGGCGAAGGAAACGACGCGAACTATCTTGTGGCAAGCGTGCGTTCCCATTTTTGGCGGCTATTCGATATGGTGAAAGAAATCGAGGCGGGCGCGGATATCGACGCCGTGGCAGCGCGGCAATTTTGGAAGGTGAGGGATTCGTATCGGCGTCAACTTGGCGCGTTGAGCTGTGCCAAAATCACGAACATTATCGCGCGGCTTGGCGAGCTTGAAAATCAAATCCGAACCAACCATGCGCCGGGCGAGGTGTTCGTGGCGCAGGCGTTGTTGGGGATTTCCGCTGGGCTTCGGAATAAATAATACGGCGAGTCGCTTTAGCACGAGCTCGCCTCATAAAGGCCACATGAGTGGCGTTTTGAGGCAAATTAAACACAGTGTTGTATTTTTTGCGCGCGCGTAAACGCGTAGTCTTAAATCTCCTCCGGCGGAGCCTGGCTCTCCTACGTCGAGCTGTCCACCGGAGGGGATTTAGGGTTATTACGTTAGGATTTCACTATATTCCGGCCGTCCTTGTCATACATCTTTTCGCGTATCGATTTCGCGGCCGAGATTTCGTCGTGGTATGCGCCCACGGGCAAGGACTCGAGCAGGTAAATATTTTTCGCCAACGCCTCGACCGCGGCCGCCATATTCTCGCCGTTGAAGCGTTTCATGTCGGCGGCCATGTCCGTATTCTGAAGCGCAAGGCGCGTCATGTCCCTGAACCCGCCGGCGGCAAGCTCTTTGGCCAGTTTGTTATCCTTGAGCGTCATCATAAGCGCGTTGGCCAAAAGCGAGGGCATGTGGCTTATGATCGCAACCGCCTCGTCGTGTTTTTTTGGAGTGGTGATTATGGTTTTCGCGCCGACGGATTCTATGATTTTTTTTAGCTTGTCGACGTTGGATTTTGATTCGTTTGATTTGGGGGTCAAGACCCATTTCACGCCCTTGAATAGCTCAGCGAAGGAGTTTTCGAAGCCGCGACGCTCTGTGCCCGCCATAGGGTGGCCGCCGATAAACACATACGGTCGAGCCTTTTTCATTATCATAGCTTTGACACTGCCGACGTCGGACACGATGCACTTTTTAGACACTATCTTTTCCAGCTCGTCAAGGATGTTCGGGATTTCGCCTATGTGGTCGGCTATGAAAACGAAATCGCAATCGCGGACGTTGGCGATGTTCTTCGAGAGCTTGTCCGCAAGGCCGTCGCCGTATTCAAGCGCGCGGGTGCTGCGGCTTATGCCCACAAGCTTCACGCCCTTGACGTTTTCACGCAGTGCCTTGAGCAACGAGCCGCCTATTAACCCGAGGCCGACGATTCCAATCTTCATGTTAATTCCTTTGCGTTTCGTATTAGACTTTAATATGTAATTGTGGTAAAATCAAGCCATGAGAGATGGCGACGAAGATACTATGTCCGGGCTAGGGACAAGCGTGCAGCGAGTGCCTACGGGCGCGCTTTTCGGCGTTGTCGAGAAGGTGATGAAACCCGACGGCGCGTTCAAGGACAGGCCGGAAGAGTGGCGCAAAAGAATCCTTAACGCCAAAAAAATCTCGGACGAAATCCGCGCGGTCGGCAATGACGCATACTTCGTGCCGAGGACCTATATCCTTTTTAACAAAGTTTACGAGCAGCTTGTGCCCGGCCATAAAGTCAGCGATATGAGCTGGGAATATTTCGAGGCAAACCGGACCGGGCTTTACACCGCAATAGCCAGTTTTATAAACGACATGTCCGAACTGCGCGTGGCTACATCGGGTCGTCCCAATGCCAAGATTGACGGACGGCTTGTCAAAGATGCGGGCGAGCTTGACAAGCTGACTTATTGTTTCAAGGGAATAATCCCCGTCGAAAATACCATGACGATAAAGGCCGTTTACAAATTCCTGTTCGACCTGCCGGAAAACAGGGAGCTTGTGTTCACCCACGGAGATTTGCACTCGGGGAATATGTTCGTCGACACGGGTACCGGAAAGCTGTCCGTAATAGATTTAGAAATGGCCGGGCCTCAAACGAAATTCGCGGCGATGTATCAGAGCGACGCCACCGCCGTCAACGATATATGGGATATGGTCGACAAGCTGCCGCGCAGGAAGAATCCAGGGCTTAGGTGGAATTTCGACAAGGACAAGCACCAGACATACAAATACCTGCGCCGGGCGATAACCGACATGTATGAATTCCTTGGCAACGGCAATACCAAGGACAAAGGAGAGTTTGTGGAAAAAATAGACGGGTATTGCGGCGAGATGCGGCGCCTCCTTGGCGTGCTTAAATCTAAAGAGGCGGGCGAGGTGCGGAATAACATGCCTATGATTATCAAAGGTAGGGGAAAATGAACCGAATAGCAAAAGTAATCGCTGCAGCAGGGGTATGTTCGCGCCGGGACGCAGAGGCGCTTATCGTGGCTGGTCGTGTTAGCGTGGACGGCAAAGTCATCGCCTCGCCCGCTTTGAACGTGTCGGGGGCGAACGTTATTAAGGTCGACGGGAAGAAGATTTCGGCGGCGGCGCGGCCCGTGCTTTACGCCTATAACAAGCCCGCGGGAATCGTCGTGTCGCATAAGGACGAGCGCGGGCGGCCTTCGGTATTCGATAAACTGCCGGCCGAATATGGCCGTCTTATCTCCATCGGGCGGTTGGATTTGAACTCGGAGGGCTTGCTACTTCTGACCAATAGCGGCGAGGTGCAGCGGGCCTTCGAAACCTCGGACGTGCCGCGGGTGTATCGCGTGCGGGTGCGCGGTCTTGCCAAGCAAAGTGTGTTTGATAAATTAGCAGCTGGCTGTGTTATCGAGGGGGTGCGATATAAGCCCATCGAGGTTGAGGTGGAAAAGGCCGGTGCTACGAACTCTTGGTTTCGTGTTGTGCTTCGCGAGGGGAAGAACCGGGAAATCCGCCGCGTGCTTGGCCATTTCGGGTTCGAGGTCAGTCGTTTGATACGCGTGTCATACGGTGATATCGAGCTTGGCGATTTGAAGCCGGGTGAGATTAGGATTGTTGAAAAAGCGAACGTAAGTGAGCAAAAGCGCGCTGAACGCCGCCCCCACGCAGGTCAGCGCGCCTTACGGCATCGCAGCCCAGCTCGGCGTTCATGACTTGCTTTGCCCTTGACTTAACCCCCTATGTTCCCTATATAATACATGTTCAATTCATGGATTCCGGCTCGGAGGCCGGAATGACGAGAAAGAATTAAAGGAGCATGTAATGAAACTCAAGCCCATTCACAACAACATTATAATCAAGCGCCTGCCGGAAGAGGCAAAGACCGCCGGGGGAATCATAATCCCCGACTCCGCCAAAGAGAAACCCAGCCGCGGGCAGGTCGTTGCCGCCGGCGAGGGCGCGTTCGACGAGCGGGGCTCGCGGATTCCTATGACCGTCAAGGCCGGCGACGTCGTGCTTTTCGCCAAATGGGGCGGCACAGACACCAAAATCGACGGCGAAGAGCTTGTCATAATCAAAGAAACCGACGTCCTAGCCATACTGGAGAAATAAAATGACCAAGATATTCAAATTCTCGAACGAAGCGCGCGGGAAAATCGCCGCCGGCGTAAACCTTTTGGCCGACGCAGTAAAAACAACCCTTGGACCCAAAGGCCGCACCGTCATGATCGACAAGGCATACGGTTCGCCGAAACTGACCAAGGACGGAGTTAGCGTCGCCAAGGAAATCACTCCCCTTAAGGACCCGTTTGAAAACATGGGGGCGAAAGCTGTCAAAGAAGTGGCCGCCAAGGCCGCCTCCGACGCCGGCGATGGAACGACCACCGCCACCGTGCTTGCCCAGGCAATCTATACCGAAGGCGTGAAGCTTGTCGCCGCGGGCGTTAATCCTACGGGAATTAAATCCGGTATAGACGCCGCTGTTGCCATTGTGGTCAAGGAAATCGAAGGGCGCGCCAAGCGCGTTTCGAACGACGCCGAAATCGCGCAGGTCGCAACCATCTCGGCCAACGGCGACGAGGACATCGGCGCGAAAATCGCCGACGCCATGAAGCGCGTGGGCAAAGAGGGCGTAATCACCGTCGAAGAGGCCAAGGGTTTCGACACCGAAGTCGAAGTGGTCGAGGGAATGCAGTTCGATCGCGGCTATCTTTCCCCTTATTTCATCACAAACGCCGAGAAGATGAGCGCGGATTACGAAAATCCCCTTATCATGCTTTCCGAGGGGAAAGTTTCGAACCTGCAGGGGCTTTTGCCTGTGCTTGAGGCTGTGGCGCAATCCGGCAAGCCGCTTTTGATCATCGCGGAAGATGTCGACGGCGACGCGCTTGCCGCGCTTGTCTTGAACCGTTTGCGTGGCGGATTGAAAGTGGTGGCGGTCAAGGCTCCGGGATTCGGCGATCGCAAAAAGGAAATACTTGGCGATATCGCCGCGTTGACCGGAGCGACAGTGGTAAGCGAAGACCTTGGCATGAAGCTTGAAAACGTGGACGTGTCATACCTTGGCACCGCCAAAAAAATCTCGGTCGCAAAGGACTCGACAACAATAGTCGACGGTGCGGGCGACAAGGGGGCGATCGACAAGCGTGTCGGCGAAATCAAGATGGCGATTGAAAAATCGACTTCGGAATACGACAAGGAAAAGTTGGCCGAACGTCTTGCCCGTCTTGCCGGCGGCGTTGCCGTTATCAAGGTCGGCGGAGGTTCCGAGCTTGAGGTCAAAGAAAAGAAAGACCGCGTGGACGACGCGCTTGCAGCTACTCGTGCCGCAGTCGAAGAGGGCATAGTTCCCGGCGGTGGAATAACCCTGCTTTACGCCAAAGCCGCATTGTCTTTGAACGAAGCCGATAACGCCAAAAAAGCTGGAATCGAAATCATCAAAAAATCGCTTGAGGCGCCGGTCAGGCAAATCCTTGCCAACGCAGGTTTGGACGCCGCGGAAGTGCTTGCGAAACTTGACGGCAAAAAAGGCTATGACGCGAAAAAGTGCGAGTTCGTTGACGATATGTTCAAGGCCGGAATAGTCGACCCGGCCAAGGTTGTGCGCATCGCGCTTCAGAACGCCGCGTCGGTTGCGGGCGTCCTCTTGACCACCGAGTGCATGATCGCCGACGAGCCGGAGGAGGCTTCTAAGGAAGTTGCCGGCGTGCCGGGCGGAATGGCAGGAATGAACTTCTAGTTCAAATCAAATCTCCGCGCGTTGCTTGTGCGATTTGATTTGGGTAATATCATGTCCCGCCTACGCTGGTATAACGCCGCTGGGCGGGACCGGTTTATTAAATGATTTAACCCCAAATCTCTCCCTATGGAAAGCTCAGTTAGGCGCAGCCGCGACTGAGCAAGGAATCCATGGGGATAGATTTATAGCTACGCCCGGAGGGCGCCCCCCCCCTTAAATAACATAGGTTTGATTCGCCTAAAAAAGCCAAGAGCAGTTGGCTTTTCTTAGGCGGTGGGACTGGCTTATCTAATTCTTCCTGAAGTAAAAGCGTAAATTTATTTCCGGGGGTTCGCCTATGCCGGCGCAAGCGGTCGAGTGGGCCGTATCGCCGACGTTTTGAATACAAGCTCCGGCGGTGCGGTTGTTGACCTGTCTTCCATCAATAAGGGTCGGATTTACCGGGCTAAAGCTGGCGCTGGTGTTGTTTGTGATACAGAACGCGCGACGGAAGCTGTTCGCCACGGCCTCCATACATTCGGAAGTGTTTATCTTCTCGATTTGAATATAGAAGAAATTGGTCGAGGGGTGGCCATGGACGCTAAGTCTTCCGAACGGGCTTTGGAGCCTTACACCCTTGTCCGCAAGATAGCACGTAAGGTTATTTCCGGTGCATGGGGATATGGCGGCCGGCCATTCGGAGCGGCCCAAGAAAAGGTCCGAGGTCTTGCGCGCTATGTCGTCGACCATTATCTGGAACTCGGCCTGTTTCGCCCTGTTGCGAGATTGGTTATAAAGCCGCAGCGAGGCCGCGACGATCATGCTTGCAAGCGCCATGTAGCCCATAAGTTCGATTAGGGAGGCGCCTGATTGACCGCGTTTTAGTATTCCCATGGTTGACTCCTTTTGGGAATTATTATATCATAATTATGAATAAGCGACAAGGGAAATAAATGCTACCGACCGTTATGAAGATGATAAAAAGCCACGGCCTTATGCCCGACAAACGGTTTGGGCAGAATTTTTTATTGAACTCTGACATAACCGACAGAATCGCACGTCTTGTCCCGAGGATCGCCGAATCTACGGTGGTCGAGGTCGGGCCGGGGCCGGCGGGGCTTACACGCTCGCTTCTTGAGGCAGGCGCAAAGCGCGTTATCGCGATCGAGCTTGACGCACGCGCTATCGGAATTTTGGAGGAGGTTCGCGCCAGCTATCCCGCGCTTGAGGTTTTGAACGCCGATGCGATGGAAATCGATGTCGCGGATTTCGGAGTCATTACGATTTGCGCGAATCTGCCATATAATATTTCCGTACCGCTTTTGGCCGGGTGGTGCATGCGGGCGGCGAGCGTTCCCAACATGGTTTTGATGTTTCAAAAAGAAGTCGCGCGACGAATCGCCTCTAAACCCGGATCAAAGGAATACGGGCGGATAAGCGTGCTGGCTCAGCTTTGCTATGACGTCAAATGCGAGTTCGATTTGTCGCCGAAATGCTTTACTCCGGCGCCAAAAGTGGTATCGACGGTGGTAAGCTTCAAGCGGAGGCCGGATTTCGCACGGCCTGAACTGCTGGATCGCGTTGACGAGATTTTGCGTGCGGCGTTCGGAGGGCGGAGGAAAATGCTGCGCCAGAGTTTGAAAGGCTTGTTCACGTCCGAGAAGCTTGAGGCGATGGGAATTGCTCCTACTGCGCGGGCGGAGGAGTTGAGTCCGGGGGATTTTTTGCGGTTATCCGCGAGTGTGCATACACGAGCACGCCGGTAAAAAGCCAACTGCTCTTGGCTTTTTGAGGCAAATTAAACCATCGTTATTAAAGCCCGAAGGGCGCGCGCCCCCCCCCTTTGCGCCCTATGGGCGCTATAAGCATAAATCTCCCCCGCCGGGTCCCGGCTGCGCCGCGGCGCAAGCGCCTAGCTTAGCTGCCCGTCAGGTTAGATTTGGGGTTATTATACTTGCGCTTGATTTTTATCCTGTTCCGGTTTATAATTGTTCCGAGATAAGGAGAGATTTCATGATAAAATTCTTAAAAGGCGCGCTTTGCTTGGCGTTTTTGGTTGTCGCATTCGATACCGGGGCAAGGACGCTTATCACCCAATCGGGTCCGGCCGGCGAGAACATATCGGCCAATACGGGCATGAGGACGCGCGTCCGCGGCGCTATGTCGAGCATCGGAAACCACAGCTATATCGGCGATACCATGGAGCATGTAAGGGTTCCCTCGGCCCCCTATGAATGGGGAATGCAGAACAACTCGTTCGGAACCTATTGCGTTCAGAAACCGTTCGAAGGCTCGTGGCCTTGGGGTCGATTCGCCCATGCGGGCAGCTCGGTTATCGCAGGGTGGCAAACCCCGTGCTCGTGCCAAGCCGGACAGTATTACAACAAAGCCAGCCGCACATGCGAAGTATGTCCCGAAGGAACGTTTTCGATCACAGCGGAGGAGATTTCCGCCGCTCCGGGCTGTTGCAACTGGGCAAGGGCCAGGGAGTGCAGGCTTTGCGGCGAAGGTTATTATTGCACGGGCGGTGTAAGGCGTAAATGCCCTACCGATCTTACCACCGTTTCATCGGACGACAATCCGATGATCAGGAATTTGAGAAGCGACGCGGCCAGCTGTGTGCAGGGACGTTTCTGTCCCGCGGGCGAAGAGCTGTATGTGAATGTCAACGTGCGTCTTGCCGCCGTCGGCTGCCCTGGGGGGGGGTGCACCCCTGACTATAATTTCTGGGTTCCTGCGGAAACATTCGAGTGCAGGGCTTTTGCTACTGTGCATTCGCCCACCCGCACTTGGGTCCATGGCGACAGCAGCAGGAAATTCCACCTTGGTCATATAATGTCCACTATTGATGGAAGTGGCGGAGGTGTCGAGCAGGCTTGGTGCAAAGTCGGACTTGAAGAATCAGGAAGCACCACGGATGCCGGAAAATCGAATCCTTGGACCGGGATACATTGCGATGCCGCCGGAAACTGTAAGGCCCGCGGCGGTTGCGAAAATTCCAGCGGCTGCAATCCCGAAATCGAGGGAAGAGCCATTTCCTCGGCCGATAGGAGGTGCTTTATTCCGGGGACCGAGCCCAAGCCGAACGTAATAACCACGCCCCCGGCGCCGGCCAAGTATGTCAAAATTCTTTTCGGCGGACCTACTTCGGTCGCGCCAGAACATGTCTTTAACCCGGCGCCCGAGCTATTTACCGGTTGTTGGATCCGCGCAGACGGTCTTGGGGCAAGCAGTTGGTTTAACCAAACCGGAAGCCCGACTGTTCATTGCAATCCCACGGTATGCCCAGGATATTCCATTACGCCAGGGACCATTTTGAATTGCCTTTCTGCAGATAGAACCACGGTTTTGGGTTCATACAATTCCACTACGGGCGTTGGAACCACCTTCCAGGTGCCGGATTGCAGAGGCATAGAAAGCTGCACCATTTCGGGCGCTGGCAACAGCTGGACCGCTTCGGGCAGCAACTTCTTGCTGGCTCAGAACATAAACGGCTTCCCCGCGGCGCCGGACGGAACGCAAAACCAGCTTCACAGGGCTTGGTCGGCCACCATGCATGGCCTTGATACAGGATCCAAGCCGATTACACGACCGGGTAGCGAAGGAATGTATATGCTTGTGCGTTATGGAGCTCCGGGCCACTGGCGTAATTTCTGGTTCAGAGGTTGGAATGGAGAAAATAATAATAACAATACGGGATCAACAGACGGACCTTGTTCAGAATCGTGGTTCCGTTTGGCAACTAACAACCCCGAGAATGGCACTATAGCTCCGCTTATTCCGGCAAGTGTGCCAATGTCAACAAGAGTGTGTGAAGCCCAAGGTAGGAATGGAGAATGGGTCAGGATCGCCAACGAAGGAGCAACGGGCAACTTCGATGGACAAATCGTTGCGGTAATGGACTGCTTGACCTCGACCCAAACTTGCCTTGTCTCGTCTCCGCATGCCGGAACGGAATTCCCCCGATTTGAGTTGGGCAATTCGAATGTTATTAGAAGAGCTGTCGATATCCCCAGCAATTTGGCCGCCGATAAACTTCCTGCAAGGGTTATATTCGACGGTGATACACCAAGCGTGCCGAACGCTCCTGCTGATTGGGTTGCCGGAGCAACGGCGGACCATAATCGTTCGTCGTCCAACCCAGCGCTTTCGACAGCCGAACTTAACAACTTGTTTACCTGTAGCGACGAGATATGGGTGTCGGGTCAAGGAGGCGTAAATTTCTCTGCACAGTGGGTTAACTCCTATTCGTTGAGCTCAACCAGCAGGACAGGGCCGGACTGTGGCACCATAGCAATGCCCAACCAGACGGCTATAGGCTGTTTCCTTGGTGAATCAGGCCATGCGACAAGGCCGCTTACCAACGTCAAGTTGGGTGTGCCGCAAATGCAGGTGCGTTTCATCGGCGACGGGTGTTTGATAGGCCGTGTCTGTGGAATCAGGGGTATAGGCATCTTTGGAACCGTGATTGTCCAGGGCGGAGGAAATACAATCGAACTGCCCGCCAACAGTCCGTATAGGAGAAGTGCCGTCGACTCGGCATGGGCCGCTACGAAACGGGCGCAGGGTTGCAATATTTAACCTATGCATGGATTGAATCGGGGCGGGCTTCGGTCCGCCCTTTTCATTTAGAAATTCCCATACCATTCAAGCAAACCACGCCGAGCAGGGCGGCAGCGCCAATGGCGCGCACCGAAGGTGCTTTATAACATAAATCTTTAACAACAGAACCTTGCTCTCGTGGCCTCGAGCTCTCTGCTGGGGGGATTTGGGTTGATGCTTGATTTGGATTCCGGCTCGGAGGCCGGAATGACGGGGGAGGTTTTCATTTGACTTCCCCTTTCAAACCCGCTACTATTCTTCAAACAGGAAAGACATGAACCTTAAATCTATATTGCTTGCCGGGCGCGAAATCCTACCTATTATCGAAGGGGGCAAGGGTATAAACGTTTCCACCGGGAAAACCGCCGGTGCGTTCGCCGCAAACGACTGTATGGGCACATTCTCGGGTGTGAACCCCGACCTTATCATCGACGGTAAATCAGTTCAGCCTGTGCCGGTTGGAAACTCGCGAACCCTGCGCCAGGCATCGCTTGTCGATTTGGGCGTCCAAGGCTGCCTTGACCAAGCGGCAATCGCGCACGAGGAATCTCGCGGTCGCGGAATCGTCGCCATGAATATCCTTTGGGAGCAGGGCGCATCGCGCGAGCTTTTGGAGCGCGTTTTATCCCGCGCGAAGGGCACGATCCGCTCGATATCCTGCGGCGCGGGAATGCCTTTCCAGCTTAGCGAGATTTGCGCGAACAACAAAGTATTCTATAACCCCATCGTATCGTCTGCGCGCGCGCTACAGCTGCTTTGGAAGCGTTCGTATTCCAAGTTCAAAGACTGGATCGGCGCAGTAATATACGAAGATCCGTGGATCGCCGGAGGGCACAACGGCCTTAGCGGTTCGGACAACAAGGACGCGCCGGAAAAGCCTTTGGCCCGTTTGCGCGAAATCCGCAAGTTCATGAACTCGGTCGGTCTTGTCGCCGTGCCCATAGTCATCGCCGGCGGCGTGTGGTGGCTTAACGAATGGAAAGATTATATCGAGGACAAGGAAATCGCGCCGGTGGCGTTCCAATTCGGCACGCGCACCATGGTCGTCCGCGAATCGCCCATCGGCGACGACGTGAAGCTACGCCTTATGAACTCTGAGCCGGGCGACGTGGTGTTGCAGCAGTTCTCGCCTACGGGTCTTTATTCATCCGCTTTGCGTAATGGGTTTTTGAAGGAGCTTGAGGATTCCCTTGGCCGTCAGGTGGAATTTTCCGAATCGGCGGAGGGCGAATTTGCGCTGCCGGTCGTAATGGCCGGATCGGGCAAGACCGTGTATGTCCGCGAGGGCGATCGGGCGCGGCTTGAGGCATTGAAGGCCGGTGGGTTCGTGAATGCGCTTAAAACTCCGGGCGGCACGCTGATGTTCGCGAACGACGAGAAGTATGCCCGCATACAAGAGGATATGCGCGCGTGTTCCGGCTGTTTGTCGGCCTGTTTATTTTCTGGCTGGGATCAAAAGGGGGAGCGCGTAATCATGCCCGATCCGCGCAGTTTCTGTATCCAACGCGCGTTGCAGGATATCGCGCACGGGGCGCCGGCGGACGAGGGGTTGATTTTCTCGGGCCAAATCGCGCATCGTTTCAAGACCGACCCGTTCTATCGCGGCGGGACGTTTATACCTTCGGTTGAAGAGCTTGTTGCTCAAATTAAAACCGGTTATTAAGCTTTTTACAACTCTGAACGCCGAGCTGGCGGCGGCGCACTCCTAGTGCGCGCTGACCTGCGTGGGGGCGGCGTTCAGCGCGCAGCGAGTGAACTCGCTTAAAGCTTCATTTTAATAACAAAAATAATTATCCAACAAGTTCCCTTACAACATACTTTTCTTCTATGCTGGAATAATTCTTGAAACCGAGCTTTTTATAAAACTTCATCGCCTCGGGGTTTTTATCCCATACGGAAATTCTTATCTGCACGCAGTCCTCGGCGTGGGCGATGTTGGAAAGTTTTTGCATAAGGCGCCGCCCCAGGCCGTGCCCGCGTTCGGATTTCACCACAAACAAATCCTCGAGCGTGATATAGCGGCGATACAGATTGCACTCGAGCCCGAAGGAGTAAAGCATATAGCCGATCGCCTTGTTTTTATCGTCCAGCACAATCAGGCCATCGAAGGCGCGCTTGGGTCCGAATGCCAATTCCAAATACGATTTTTCGGTCAGCGGATTTATCTTCACGTCGCCAAGCGTGTGCGCGAAACGCACGAACGTCCTTAGTATTTTGACTATGGCGCCGGCGTCGGATTTTCTTATTTTCCTGATTTTAACCATGGCGGTATTATACGATATTTCTGCGAGCTGCGCAAGCACTCGCGCCGCCGTGCGAAGGCCACCGACGTGGCGTTCGAAGGCAGATTCTATACGTGCTATAAAAAAGGTGGCACGCGTAAACGCTTAGTCTTAAATCCCTACAGCA
>WQWV01000005.1 GCA_009785175.1 Alphaproteobacteria bacterium | reverse complement strand
TAGCGTATAGCGAAGACGGAACGCCGCCCCACGCAGTCGGTGCGCGCCCAAGACGCTTCCGCCCTGCTCGGCGTGGTTTGCTGATGCGAGATGGGAGTTATTGCGATGGCGAGGCTTCGTTTGAGGCAGATTAAACGTATGTTATTAAAGGGGGCGCAAGCGCTTAGTCTAAAATCCACCTTCATGGGACCCGGCGTCGCTGCGGCCGGAATGACGGGATCAAGCCGAAAGCCCTATCTTTTCTTCTGTCGTATGGACGTGATGAGGGCGGTGATGTTCTTATTCAACTTCGCGATATTTTTATTTCTGCATCCGGTGAAGAACGGCGGGCGGATATTTTTTAGGCGATCGACGCATTCAGTGCAGCCTTTGCAATCCGATTTTATCTCGCCAACATTGGCGGAGATGACCACACGCTCGACGCCCCGAATAGTCTTATCGGAATTACCTTCGTAATATGCGCCATTGTTATCATCGACCACGGTTATTTTGTTGCCCGAATCCATCGATACGCCTTCAAGCGCGCGGCTTTTGATTTCTTCTATGGACAGCTTGAAAATATCGCCACTAACGACATAAGTTTTACCGCAGTATACGATCTCAAAGCTCAATTCTTTTTTCATAGTTTGTCCTTTTTATTTTATTAGACAAACGCTATTCTACCCCCCCCCTATATTTTGTCAAGTGGAAAGCGGAACTGCTTTTCATATTATTGAATTTGTTAGATAATAATTTGGACGAAACTTTATCTATCTAGCCGCCGGTTATTATAAAGAACAAGCGCGCGGCGGGTTTTGCGGAGGTCCTCTATCTGTCTTTTGCAATCGTCGCACACGGGATAGCCGCGTTCCAAGCGGGCTAAAGTTCTAACATATATATTTCCACTAGTCATCGTGCAAGCCGGGTCGGAGCAATGCGCATATTCATTATTTTCTTCGCCAATCGCATTTTTAGAACGCTTTTTAGGAATATCGAATATATGAAGATACTCGTGCGCGACAAGTGTTTTGAAAAGTTCATACTCGCTTTGATTGGACGTCATGCCGGGAATCTCAATACCTGTGGCCGCGATCGGCGAAGCAAGCGCGAAATAGAATGACGAATGCGGCGCCTTGAGCTCGTATCTACCGCCTATGCCGCCAAGCGTGGGATAACTTATATTATCGTTTAATACCTGATCTTTGAACATCGGCGTATCAGGAAGATATATGAACGCGTCGTTTCCGTAAAACTTTTTATCGGACAAACTTTTTGAAACATAATCAAGCAAGCTGTTCGCGATCTGCTCAACTTCGTGAAAAACCATATTGAAATTTTTAATCTTCATCAATTTTACATTAGACTTCGGCATGATCTGTGAAAATCCGCCATCTATCAAAGGGACTTTGACATCTATGCAACGGGCGGTCGGATCGATAAGCGCGTCGATTTCCTCGATCGCTTCGCGTGCGGCTTTGGCCCAATGATTGGAAAATCCCTTTATGTCGTCATAGAAAAGATAGGTGTTTCCGGTTTTCATTTCCTACTCGTCATCGCCGGTAGCGGTAGCAGCGGCGGCATCGTCGACGATTTGTTCAAGACCCTTGCTTGCCAAAATCTTGTTCACCTCGGCGGTAAGTTGATTGAAATTAACAGCCGTGCCCGCGCGAGCTTTGACAAGCATTTCCAAAATCGGGCCAAGGTTATCATACAGCTCCAGCTTGCGCGCCGAGCCCATTTCCTGGAACGCTTCGGCATACGCCTCGCACGAGCGTTCGACCGCCTCCATCACATCCCTGCCGCGGGCGCCGCATTTCATCATCGCCTCGTCCGCAGCATCCACACACCTACGCATCTGAGCGCGGGAAACAGTCGACTGGATCGTCACGTTCTCTATCGAGCGCGAAGTTATTATACGCTCGATTTCGGCAGGAGGATTCAAGACCTCGATAATCTTCTCGACAAGCGCGTCGTTTATCATAGATTCGCGCAGGGTCGATCGCTTGCCCTTCGCAAGTTCGGTCAAAATAAAATCGACATAGCCGTAGACCGTGTTCCTATCGAATCGGCGGGCGGGAATAGTAATTAAATTCGAGCCGTCCCTTAGCGCGCTTATGTTCACGCCATACATCTGTTGAAGGAAGATTTCGTTCACGGACGGGGGCACGCCGGGGCCAGAGGCTTCCATGGTTTCGAAGACGCACAAGAGCGGGCGGTTGTTGAAAAGCCTTCGATCCGTGCCGAGAGCGCCGGGGATAAGATAACTGCATTCGCCCTTTAGGAGGTCGACGCTCGCGCGTTCGAGGCATTGGATGCCTGTGCCGGAAATGCGCACAGGCGGAGCGGGACGATTGGCGGCGGCAGATGTTCCTGCGCCGGCGGCTGTGCGATTGGCGGCGGAACCTTGGACGGGACGAGGAGCGCCGCCTACCGCGGCTTTGCGGTTATTTATTATGCGCGGCTTGGGTTGCGCGAACGCCTCGATCGCGATCGCGGTTGTAATGAGCGCGGCGATGACAAGGAGCTTTCTCATATAAACGCTCCCTTGAATTTTTCATCGCTCGGGAAGCCGTCGGATGCGAATCCGGGCGCAGCAAGCGGAACGTCGTTATCGCAATTAGTGAAGGTGTGTTCGGTGCCGGTGATGTTGCGTTTCCAATCTTCGCCCAAGTCTTCGGCGATGCCTTTGGTCATGCCTATTACAGGAACAGCGCGCTTGAGGTCGCCGGTGGCTATGCCGACAACAACGTCGATGGGCGCCATGATCGTGCTGACCACCACGTTGCCGACAATCGAGGTCAAGCCATCAAGCGCGAAGCTCGCGGCTTTTTTCGTCTTGCACCATATATCCCATTTGCCGCATTTTTTCACCGTGCGCTCGACGGTCGGAGCGACGCAAACCGTGTGGATACAGCGACCACCGACGATACGCCCTCCGTTGCCAGCTGCGTTGCAAGCGGCACGAAGATCCTCGCGTTTCAGCTCGAACGCTATGAAGTCGCGCAGGTCGAAAAGTATGATCGCTTTCGCGTCGTCGCATTTGCCGGCATTCTGCGCCTCGCATCGACCCAGCACGTTGTCGACAAGGTGTTGCCCGCGGCAATTTTTGAACTGGTGTCCGCATTCGTTCGCGACACAGCCCTCGAATTCCTCGCGGCAGGCGGTGAAGCCGAGAACATTATTTTTCATCGCCTCGATATCGGCGCGGAGCATCATATTATCCTCGGCCTGTTTAAGGCGCGAGCGAGCGGATTCAAGCCGGTCCTTCAACTCCTCGGTGTATAAATCGCAATCACGTTCCATCAATTCTCCGTAGGCCTCCGAGATTTGAGTTTGCTCGTGCTCGGGCAATTCATTTATCAACGGCGAGCAGGTGAGACCAGAGAAAATCATCAGAGCCTCGCCCTCGGGCACGCCCGAACGCGGATCGACGTTGCGGCCCTGTGCAGTGCGGGCGCGGCGTTCAAGCGCGGCTATGGATTTGTGTATGCCCTCCATCGCCTGGTCTATCATCACCGTGTTGTCGACGTGGCTTAGCACTTCGAGCTGGCGGCCGAGGAGATCCGCATCGCGCATCGTATTCTCGATTTGGCGAAGCAGTGATTCCACAATAGGCAAAGTGTCCGAACAACGGCACCGCCCCTTCTCCTCGAAGTCGGCGCTTAGGCAATAATTATCCATGCATGCGGCGAAGTTCGGGAACGGAGGTTTGTCTATGCGCGACATGAAAACATCGAACGGATCGTCAGGGTTGCGCGGTGTGCGGGCGGCACGCGACGAGATCTGTTTCGTAGCTGAGGCGCTATCGGAGGCAGCGCGGGATTTGGACTGCGCCTGTCGGCTTGAACTTTTTTTGGCGGGGGACTGCCTTGCCTGCGCGAAAGAATCCACGGCCAAAAGGCCTATGGCGAAAACGGCCAGCAAAATTATGGCTCGGGTTCTCATACTTCTCACGCGTGTTATTATACCACAAAACACGCGTGCGGACAAGGAGAAATAACCCCTGCGAACAGGGGTTCTTCTTGACACTCTTTACATATCAAAACTTTTAGAAATCATCGGACATGAAGTCGTAGCGGACCTTAAGCATGACCGAACGGTGCGAGTAATCCACGAACGACTGCTGGTGTCCATAGAGCGACGAGCCGGCGAAAAGTTCCTCGTCATAGAAGAACCAGCCGTCGGTTTTGTTATCGCGATCGGGCATGCCGGGAATATTTACATAACGGAACTCGATTCCGATGTTATACGGCGTGTCGGGAATGCGGTAATCTACGCCCGCCATAAGCTGGCTTACAATCATTCTTTCCGAACCGCCGTAGATGCCCACATCGTCCCTGAAATTAAGCTGGCCAACTCCTATACCATAACCTATATACGGGCCGACGCCAAGGTAATCGAACACGGGAAACTCGAAATAAGTATTGATCATCGTCGTAGTGAAATCGACATTCACGGTCTTATGATAAACATGCGGCGCGTCCTTGAACGTCAAGGAAGGGAAGAATTCGAAATCGTCGCCAACGCCAGTCCATTCCGGTGTCGGAGTAATGGTAAGGTCATAGGAATTCGACTTCATCGACATGCGGGCGTATTCAAGCTCGACGCGGAAAGGAGAAAGCGGGAAATCCCAACCGACAGCTATCGCGAAATGCGACGTGGAATCGAAGTTAAGCGACGACTTCTCGGCATCGCCGGGGTGCCATGCGTTAGATCTTAGGACCATGCCGTTGGCCAAAGCATCGGGATCGCCCGGCTCATAGAATGCCGGCCAGCGGTTGCTGAAAAACTCGTCATAACCTTCGTCGTCCCAGGTAATATAGCACGCGCCGTCCTCGCCCGGTATACCGACGCTTGCCGGCGAGCATGCGCCGCGGTGAATATTGATTTGCGGAGTGTTGCTTAGGCCGTATCCGGCCGAGAAGTATAGGCCGTGGGCGTTTGCGTTTGCGCTTGCGAACAGAACCGTAATCAATGACAGCAATATCCTCTTCATGGATAGAGTTCTCCTATTTTCTAGGATTATATCATAATTTTGGAGCCTATGCAACAAGTCATTCCGCACTTGATGCGGAATCCAGCGAAGTTTTAATCCAACTGGATACCGGGTCGGGCCCGGTATGACGAGGAGGTGGGCCGGAAGACGAAGAAGGTAATCAATCGAATTCCAAATCAAGGCGTTCGAGGTTTTTAAGTTCGTCGCGGATTTTAAGCGCCTTCTCGAACTCTAAATCGCGCGCCAGAATCTCCATCGCCTTTTTCTGTTGGCGGATATATTTGCGAAGATCGTCGCGGGATTTGAAACGTTTGAGGAGGGCGCGCACTTCGTCGCTTGCGCCAAGGTCGACGTAGTCCATGCCCACCTCGCCGATATTCTCGGCGATTTTTTTGATGATGGTTTTGGGCGTGATCTTGTGCTCTTTATTATAATCGAGTTGGACTTGGCGACGACGAGAAGTTTCATCGATGGCGCGGCGCATAGAGCCCGTGATACGGTCCGCATACAGAACCGCCCTGCCCTCGATATTGCGCGCGGCGCGGCCGATGGTTTGGATAAGCGAGCGTTCGGAGCGCAGGAATCCCTCCTTGTCCGCGTCAAGAATCGCAACCAATCGGCATTCGGGAATATCAAGTCCTTCGCGCAGCAAGTTGATTCCGACAAGCACGTCGAACTTGCCAAGGCGCAGGTCGCGGATAATCTCTATCCTCTCAAGCGTTTCTATGTCCGAATGGAGATAGCGGACCTTGATTCCGTATTCGGACAGGTATTCCGTCAACTGCTCGGCCATTTTTTTGGTAAGAGTTGTGCACAGCACTCGACCCTTCTTCTTCACAATTTCGCGGCATTCGTGCATAAGATCGTCCACCTGATTTTCCGTCGGTCGTATTTCAACCTCGGGGTCGACAAGGCCGGTGGGGCGAATCAGCTGCTCGACTATGTGCTTGCCGGATTGTTTTAATTCCCACTCGCCGGGAGTGGCCGAGATGTAAATCGTTTGCGGGCGCATGGCGTCCCATTCCTCGAACTTGAGGGGGCGGTTGTCAAGACACGAGGGAAGCCTGAACCCATATTCGCTTAGGTTAGTTTTTCGCGCGCGGTCGCCGTTATACATGCCGCCAAGTTGAGGAATCGAAACGTGCGACTCGTCCACCATGACCAGCGCGTCGGCGGGAAGATATTCGAATAACGTGGGCGGCGGCTCGCCGGGTGCGCGGCCGGTAAGATAGCGGGAATAATTTTCGATACTTTTGCAATAGCCGGTGGATTCCAACATCTCGATATCGAAATTTGTCTTTTCGCGGAGGCGCTGCTCCTCGAGCAATTTGTTATTCTCTTTGAAGAACGCGAGGCGGGGGCCAAGCTCGGCCTTTATCCCCTGTATCGCATTTCCTATCGCCGGGCCGGGCATGACGTAGTGGCTCTTGGGATAGATGGTCGAATACTTTAATCCGGTCATGCGGCGGCCGGTCAACGTGTCGAACTCGGCTATGCTCTCGAGCGTATCACCGAAGAAAGTATACCTCCACGCCGCGGATTCAAGGTGCACGGGAAACACCTCGAGAGTATCGCCCCGAACCCTGAAATTACCCCTATCAAGCGCGATGTCGTTCCGGGTGTATTGCATGGACACGAGCGTTTTGAGCACCTCTTGCAACGATATCTCGTCGCCTTCGTTAAGCGTCAAGCTCATCGAGCTATAAGTTTCCGGACTGCCCAGGCCATAGATGCACGACACGCTTGACACTATTATCACGTCCCTATATTCAAGAAGGGAACGCGTCGCGCTATGTCGCATGCGTTCGATTTGTTCGTTTATCGCGGAATCCTTTTCGATATAAATATCGGTTTTGGGAATATACGCCTCGGGTTGATAGTAATCGTAATAGGACACGAAATATTCGACGTGGTTGTTTGGAAAAAGCGCCTGCATCTCCTGAAACAACTGCGCGGCCAAAATTTTATTAGGAGCCAATATCAGAGTCGGCACGCCGGCGTTTGCAATCACATTCGCCATAGTGAACGTCTTGCCGGAACCGGTGATGCCAAGCAAGGTCTGATCGCGCACACCGTTTCCTATATTTTTAAGCAAAGCCTTGATGGCCGCGGGCTGGTCGCCCGAGGGCTTGTAATCGCTCTGTAGCTTAAAATCGGCTTTGGCGCCCGCAGGCGGCCTTTTGAACAGCGATGAGAGTATCGGGTTTTCGTGCATTTTTTTGCTTGTTTTAGGCTTGGTTTATATATAATATAGTCTATCGGAGGGGAAATTTCAATGGCAATGGATTTGCGAGTTCGCGAGGGATGGACGCTCTGGATTATAATCGTGCTTGCAATCGCCGCGCTTTGGTTCGCCCCCGAATTCATAAAAATCAACGACCACCGCGACAGAATCGCCACACAGGTCGAAGCCATCACAGGATACAAACCTACCATCGAAGGCGATATATCATTCGCAATACTCCCGCGGCCATACATAAAAATAGAAAACATTTCCTTTGCGGGCGACAACGGACGACCGTTCATGAGGGCGCGGACGCTTCGCGCGAACCTTAACCCGCGCCTGCTTATCGGGCATAGCGAAATGTTCTCGAGCGTGGCGGTATACAATCCGGTCGTAGACATAGGCGAAATGGGCGGCGACGGAGCGGGAGTGTGGAGCTTTATCGGCACGAACAAAATAAAGCGCATACGCACATACAACATGACCGTCATGTCGGGCGGGGCAGTTCGCGCAACCAACGCCAACCTAGAAATCGACAACACAAATGCGCGCGGAGCGCTTATGTCCGGATCGCTTACCGTAGGGTCGCATCACATAAACTCGGTATACGCGGCGCTTAACTTCGAGAACACGAACAACTACAAGGTCGAATTCTCAGTCCGTTATTCAAAAAGCAACACATTCATAAACGCAAAGGGCGAAACCAACGTCGTCAACGGAGAAAAAAGAACCGATATGGCGGCGGAGATCACGACCCCGTCGCTTGTCAGATTCATGAACGACCCCGAGTTTATGGCGCTGCCGTTTTTGGACAGGCGCCTTAAGGCTTCGGCGAACATTCGCATAGGCGGCGGAACGATCAGCTTGGCAAATGGAAAAATCGCAAGCGACGATGTGGCCGGAACGTTCTCGGGCAGCGCGCCGATCAGGAACGGCGTAGAACTCGGCCTTCGCGGTGCGGAGATAAAGGCCGAACTTACGACGCTTCGCGCGGCGGCGATATCCCCTGCGGCGCTTGGGTTTTCCGATTTGAACCTGGCGAGGCTTGCCACCATGGACGAGAATGTCCAGCGCATACTTTCCAACGTCAAGCTTGACATATCGGCGCGTAGAGTCGGATTCAGAAGCCGCACGCTTACCAACTTCGCGCTTGTGTCCGCACCAAGGTCCGGCGGCATAGAGATCGAAAAATTCGCCTATTCCGAGGCCGGAAAACTTTTCACCGCAAGCGGATTCGTATCGACATGGGAGGGCGGATTCTTCTCGGGCCATATAAACTCGAACGTGCCGATCAAAATCGAAAACAACATCGCGCCGGACGTCGTAGTCGAATCGTTCGTGGGAAATATAAAATCGGTGCCGGGATCGATCGAAATCGCGCGCGCCAACGTGATCGCGAACGGAGAGCGATTCGTCCTTTACGCCAAGGCGCGGGACGCGGACGGCGGACGCGAATACGACATAACCGTTGACGCGGAAACGCTTGACCTGCGACGCTTTTTGGGCGCAAGGCAGACGAACATGGACATTATCCTATCCACCCTAGGACGTATGGCAGACAGAAAAATATCGTTGAACGCGAATGTGCGGAACCTTATCACATCCGACGGGAGGTTCGCCAATTTCTCGACGCGCGCGAAGCTTGACGACGGCGACCTTAACATCGCCTCGTTGCGGTTTGCCGAGGGCGGCGGACAGTCCGAGATACGCGGCACGCTTGCCGACATCGCAGGCGAAGGAGCAGCTTTCCGCGAGCTCTCGTATCGTCTGCGCGCAGCCGACGGCGGGACGATTTCGATTCCTATCGTGCGGCACGATTTCCTTAACACATTCGTAGGATTCGGTGCGCGCGACGTCGAGGTAAAACTTAACGGAGAGGCAGGAAATCCCGACGTCGAGATAAGCTCGTCAACCCCCAACTTCGCGATGGCGATACGCGGAAAGCTACTTTCCGACTCTATGAATTTCCAGATGGATTTTTCGCACAACGAGCTTAAGGGATTTCTTTTCACACAGGGACATATAAATCAGGAAATCGCGGAATACCTATACGACGGAATACCATTCAGGCTTATCACCACGATCAAAGACGGGGCGGCGGAGAACGCCACGCTTGAAATCCGAAGCAATATTTTCCGCGGAAAACTCGGAAGCTCGAACCGACGCACGTTCTTCGACCTTGAAACGGATCGCCTAGACCTGCGCGAAATATTCAAGCGCGTGAACGAGGACTATGGATACGCGAACATGCTTTTGAAAATTATACGCGCTATGCCGTATGATATGAAAATATCCGCGGCTCATGTGATGAACTATGGCGGAGCGCAATACCGCGACTTCTCGCTCGAGCTTCAGAATTCCCGCAATCCCGGGCGCGCGGCGATCGCGTTCATACAGGACGGATCGAGCGTGAACATAGCCTCGTCGATAACGAACGGGCGCATATTCGCGGGCAGCGCGACGCTTAGAAACTACTCAATCAACGGTTCGCTTTTCGAGCGGGGGGATTTGAACATCGCCGATGCGAACATAGACGCAGACCTTGAATTTTCGACCAGCGGCGCCACCGCGGCACAGATAATCCAGAACCTAGGCGGCACTTTGCGCGCGATCGCCAGAGGAGGAACCGTGATTGGAATTTCCGGCATCGACGGGATTTTCGATGAGATAGGAAAGCTTGCAAACATCACGACAAACAACGTAGCGTTCGTTCTTGAGCACGCGCTTAAATCCGGTGCGGCGCGTTTCGATTCGCTATCGATTTCCGGGCCGATCAGGAATGCGGCGATCGACGGTGCGGACATCGCGCTTTTGATGCCCGACATGAGATTCGACGGGAAAATCAGCTTCGACATCCTTCGCCACATGATGGAAATAAACGGTATGTTTTCCATAGTCGGACTTGCGGTCCATACATTGGGACTTGAATATCAAGCAAGCGGATTCATAGAGCGGCTTGAGCGAGAAATCAACAAAGAGCCGATCGCGGCGCGCGTGTCGATTTCTATGCTTGAAAAACGCCGGCGAGGAAGATAATTAAAACTTTCATCGGCGGCCGGTTCGTGGTATAATATGCACGACAAGGAGCTTCAAATGAAACTATCGCAAGCGCAAATCGAATTCATGAACGATAACTGGGAAGTGGTTTTTGCTACCGCAACGGTTGTGGAAAACGGAGGGGCGGGGTGGCCGCGAGCGATCGTCGTGCGTCTTTTTAGGGCCGAAGAAGAACGCGTAATCCTTTGCGATGCCGAGATGAACGTTTCCGCGGCGAACGTGCGGGAAAACAACAAAGTCTTCGTGCTTTCATACGACAAAGCCGGCGGGCGGCAACTTAAAATATCGGGAACGGCGGAATATGTTTCGGACGGCCTAGAGTTCGAGGAAATCAAAGCTTTCAAAGCGGCGGAAAACGGAACTGTGGTGCGCGCAATAATAGTGATAACGCCGGATCGTATCGAACAAGCCGATTGGTAATTTTACTGGGCTTCGGCCTTTGATTCACGCAAAATAAAAATCCGTATTTTCGAGGATAAATTGCCCTTGGCGCCGACGTCGATTTTTTGCACAAGCGCCGCTATGGAAATATTCTTGCGCGTGGCGATTGATTTTAGTTCGTCGTAAAATTCGTCCTCGAGCGCGAAGCTTGTCCGATGCCCCGCGATGCTTACCGAGCGTTTTTTCACACGTAATCCTTGAGCGCGAAAAGAACCTCGCGGAACGTCTTTGCCGCCGCCAATTCCCGCATGCTTGTTATGTCCAATAACTGATAGCGCGAGAGCGTTTTCGAATAGGAAACATAACCAAGAGGGAAGCTCCCAAGTATCAAAAAGCCCGGTGATTTCGCGGTGCCAAGGAAGTCCTGCATCGCAGAGGGAACGGTCGAGAGCGCGTAGTAATTGCTGTCGCGCGTCTTGTTAACAACGCCGAAAAATTCTATCATCGAGCCGCTCATGCCGTCAGAGAGCTCGAGGAATTTCGCATACTCAAGCGGAATTTCGGGATAGGAATTATTCTTCAGAAGCGCGTTGGCGAAATCGACCTGCGACGCGCTTGCCGGTTTGTAAAACTTCGCGCCCTTGGCTTTGAACGAATGAAGAAGTGTCTTGATATCTGTCATTTATCCGCCGCCTTATTTGCTGCTGCCTTAGCCATCGCCGCAGCCGTGGCCGCAGCTTGGTTCGCAGGAGAAAACATGCTTACGCCAGCCTGTGTCATCTTGTCCGTCGCGGTCGCTCCGCCGGCGCCGGCGATACCCTTTAGCGCAGGCTTGAAAACAAGGCCCACCGGATTAGGAACGAAGAGTGTGCGCGGAAGTTGGAGTCCGCCCGGCGTCAGCGAATTCGCGCCGGAAGGAATCGGAATCTGCTCGCGCAGCATCTTCACCAAAGTTTTTCCATACGGGTGCATCCTAATAAAAAACATGTTCGAAAAATCCTGCGTCCCGCCGTATTCGACAGGAGCCTTAACCCAAAGCGAAATGCCGGTCGGCACGCGACCGGACGAGAGCGATAGAATCTCGTTAGAAGTGAAGCCCGCCTCGACCAGATGCTGAAGGTGTTTATAGTATGCGAACTTCGCCGCCTGCGACGCAATCTTGGGAAAATTGAAAATGAAATCGCGCGTGCGAGACGCAGAGCCGCTTACATACCTAGCCTCGCTAACCGGCATTTCCGGCAGGTCGTTCCTGGCCATAAAATCGCGCCAATATTCAAGCGTCCTTAGCATTCAATCCCTTATGCCGCCTTCTGTCCCACCGATTCCTCTTTGTCTTTGAAATAGTCGATAAGCGTTTCGACGTATTCCTTATAGTCGGGGAAGACCTCTTTATCCGCGCGGTCCGAAATCAATTCCTTGAATTCAGGAAGGTCGACGTAGGAGTCGAGGCGGACCACGTTCACGCCCATGTCGGCCCAGATATCCTTCATGTCCGCGGCGTTCGAAATCGAGCCGATCGGTAGCGCGACGTAGGCTTGAATCTCTATGCCGTGATCGTCGGGCAGAGTTTGCTTGAACATTTCCTCGACCGCACGTTTTGCACGCAAGACCTTTATCACCGGCGAGTTATAACTCTTTTCGGTCGTATACCAATCGGCCGAAGATTCGAAATCGTACTTGTCCACCGCCACGATTTCTCCGAACGTCGGATCGACGATGGTGAGAGTCAGCACATCGTCGGAGGCGATGGAAACAAGGTCGAGCACCGTGCCGTCGATAGCGATGTCGCGGAACGAAAAATAACCCTTGTCCTCGAGCGCGGAGTTAGCGCGCGAGCGACCCATGTCGCGCATCGCCGCTTCGGCAAGAGATGTCGTGTTGGAATCGATTGTCGGCGCGGGCTGTGCCTGTGCCTGTCGTTCTATATACAACGACGAGGTGTCGAGCGCGTTGAACGAAGGGGATTCACCGACAACTTGCGCTACGTGGAGCTCCTCGACAGCGGCTTGCGTAGCGGGCTGCGTCTGTGGCGCAGCTTGTTGCGACTGCTGCGTCGGACGCGGGGCGCCGTAAGCTTTCTCGAAATTCGAGGTCGAGTTCGATTGCACCGGCACGTCGATAAACTTCTGCTGACCGGGTGCGACATGGCGCTGTTGCTGGGTCGCGGTGTTTGCCTGCGTAGATGCAGAAGGAGCCTTCGGACGGGCGGAACCGTCGAAAAGAATCTGGGGCAGCGCGTTGAAATACATTATCGTATTCACGACGATCATGAGCTTTAGGAAATTGTCCTCGATTACCGCGCGGCGGAAAGTAAGGAGCGTTATGTCGGCGGGCAAAAGACCGTGGCGATAGTGGATCCACCAGAGCATCGGTCCGATGAAGACGGCGGTAAGGGCTACGAAGTAGAGAAACTTTTTCATCAGCCGTTCGCCTTTCCTGCGTTATATTTGGCCCAATCCGCGGCGCTTATACCCCCCATGCCGGCCAAGCGAGCTTCTTTTTCCTCGGCTTGACGTTCGGACCACCAATTATCGAAAGCCTTCTTACCGTCGCCGGCCTTGAGCTTGCGGTCCTTGTCTTTCTTGTTAATAATCCTATCGTTCTCGCTGTCCATGTTGCGGATATAATAATCGAACTTAAGACCCATTTCGTCAAGCTTGCTTGTCATCGCATTAACAAGTTCAACGCGTTTTTTATTGTTGTCAAGGTTGAGGCTGTGAAGCCCGACAAGAATACCAGCGCGCCAGTTCAAAACATCTTCCTTGGACGGCCATTTCTTCTCGTCCTTGCCCTCGTAATTATTCTTGTAGTAATCGTCGAACCTTGCCTTTATATTCGTGGCGAACGCCTCGATTTTCAAATCGTCGTCGATGGGATCGGCGCTAATAAACGAGCCGTTCGCGCTTGGGAATCCGTCATAAGTGAATGCAGGCAGAGGCCTGGTTCCGTTATCTATTTTTTCTTTCTCCTGTTCTTTGAACTGCTCAAGAAGTATGGCTGACTTATCCGCAAGTGCCGGATTGGCTTTCAAATATGCCTTAAGCTCCTCTTCGGCCCTCTCCTTTATTATTTTTTCCTCGTGATATTCAGGAGCATTTTGTTCATGCAAATCCTTTAGCGTAGCAAGAAGGTCGCGGTTGAACGCTTCCTCGAGCTTCGTCTGGTCTTTCACGGCATTAAGGAAGTTGCCCTTGATCGTAAGCGGATTGCCGTCTTTGTCAGTAAGGTTCAAGGCATCAAACATCTTCTTGTTATTGTCGGCGGTTTCGACGCGGTTCTTGATACGCTCGGCGATTTCATCTTTGCAATAATCGGCCACGGCATATACGCCCTTGATTGGAACAAGCGCGACCTGGTTGATGAGCGGTTGGATTATTTTAAGGAACTCGTCGAGCTCGGTAATGTTGGACTTAAGCTCGCCTTTGATTTCGTATTTGTATTTTTTCCTGACCTTCTCGAGTTTCGCGATGTCGGGACGCGTGGATTTATAATCCTTTTCCTCGAACGGAGCCTTCTCGCCTATGCCGGTGTTGATTTTGTTTTTTTCGGATCCCTCGCCGATATTCACGCCTGCCGCCGGGCCCTGCTCGTTTATATTGGCCTGCGCTTTGCCGCCGCCGTTGGTCAGCACATTCGCGAGCGACGAATCAAACTCGCCCTTGAAATCCTCGAGGAGTTTCGGAACGTTGATATCGCCCTCGCCCAGGTTATATGCTGCCAACATTTCGCGAAGGGTTTCGTCATTGCCGTTGAAATCGTATTCGATAAGCGACTGGACAAGATCTTTGCGCCCTTCGGGTTGATTAATTATTCCGTTAAGCTCGCGATGATTGAGGGCAAGCTTGTCGAGCGTGCCATCGACTGCGGCCTCGTAAACATTGGCACAGATTTTTTCGGGCTGGGTGAATTCGGGATTTTCATCTTCTTTTTTAGAGTGCGCGTTTTTCGCCTGCTGACGGACGATGCCGGGAATAAGCTCGAACGCGGCCTGAGCGTTGGATTCGATTTGCCTATCGAAATCCTTCTCCATCGCCGCGACGTATTCGGCCTTGAGTCCTACGCGACGCTCGGTCGACATCTCCTCTTGATCGGGCTTGACCCCCATGCGGTCGCCGACGTATTCCATAGCGCGCGAAGTGGCGCCGAAAACTCCGCGCGAGGCCTGCTCATTCGCATTGAAATTATAAACGGCCTTCGGATCGCCGGTCTTATCGAACTCGGCTATCGCATCGACGGCAAGGGTGGCAAGACGATCGATCTCGCCCGCAACTATTTCCTTGGTAGCAATCGGCATAGTTTTTGCCTCGTCCGCCATAAAAACCCTTTCCTTAGTCCGCTTTTTATTATATAATATTTTTAGGGGGAAGACAACAATGTTTTTCGGGTCGCTTAGATTCATAGGCTTGTGCCTCGTCGTTTTGGGCGTCCTTTTGCTGATGGCGCAATGGAAGGTATTTTTCATCGCGCTTGCGTGGGCGATAATAACCGCCTGCCTTGTAATCAACTATCTCATGGCGTGCGGAAGGCCGGAGACGAAGGCCAAGATCAAAGCATTCTTCTTTAAGATCCGCAGAAACTATTTCATAAAAAAACACCGCATAGGAAAGAAGGTTGGCAGAAGAAAAAACAAATAGGCAGCTTCTGCGCACGTTTTTAATCCTATTCGGAATCATGGTGGCCATAGGGGTGATAACGCTTGGCGCAGGAGTGCTTGCCGCCATAGTGCAGCCGGACTTCTTGACCTCGATATACGGAAAAATATACGACGGGATTTCGCGCACGGCCGGCGTGGTGTTCGAGCATTTCCAGGGGATCGCGATAATCCTTGTGTCCGTAGGCTTCGCGCTTTGGCTTGTCCAGGAAACATACAACGGAATGTATAAAACTCTTGCTATGGGCGAGGCGAAAATCGACGAGGCGTATTTCAAAAAAATAATCAAGAAACTGTTTTTAGCGACCGCGATAATAGGTCTGTTTTTAATAAACAATCCGCGCAACATCATGGCCAACACGTTCGAGATAATCTTGAATTTCGGATCCGGCGTGGGGCGCGAACTTCTGCAACGTCAAATGCGGCACAACAAACAGGCGCCGATACAGATGGAGATGCCCAACGGCGAGGTCGTCAACTGCGGCAACATACCGGTTAAGCTTCAATACGAATCAAACCTAGACGTGTTATCACGCAACACGAAACACGAGATGCAGTGCATGATACGCGAGGCGGGCGCTTTGCGATACGAATACATTGAGCTCGGATCATATATGTTCATACAGGGGCTGCCGGCGATTTGGGGCGCTATCGGAACGCAGGTCGCGATCAGGCTTGGCTCGACTATAATCGGGCGCAAATTCATGAAGGCCGGAAAAGCCGCCAAGGTAGATTCGAAAAAAACCATCAATGAAAAACTTAAGATCGGAAGGGAGAAGCGCACCACCATCAGGACGAACGAAAGAAAAATAAACCAGCTTAGGGGAAAGACAAAGCTTACCAACGCGGAACGAACCGAACTTGCGCGGCTTCAATCGGAGGTGAAGGACCTCAACCTAGAAGTGCGCGGATTGGAGAGCGAGATAAGGGCGGCGCGGCGCGAGATGAATGTAGGACAGCGGGAAATAGAAACCGGACGGCGAGTGCAGGACGCGGGCGCCATGACCGCCAACGCATCTACCGCGGCGTGGTTTTTAATCTCGGACAATTTCAAAGTCGGGCTTAGCGGTATACTCCTTGTCGGCGGATTCTTCCTTATCAACATGCTGTTCGGATTCATAATAATCGAGCAGCTTATCTTTATGAGCATGGCGATAATAATATTCCCCCTTCTGATCGCAGGATTCGTTTTCGAACCTACGAAAAAATTCGCCACGACCGCGATCGGAAGCACGCGCAAGTATGCCATCGGACTTATCTTCATGTGCTTTGCAATCGTGCTTTGCGGATCGTTCAACGACTGGATATTCGCGGGAATGCTCGGCAACGGAAATCCCGAGGTGGCAGTGCAAAACGCGCGTATCGGAATCGAACTTTTGAAAGACCACAAGATGGACGAGTTCGCCGAATTCATAAACTCGCAATCGAACATGGGATTTTATTTCTTCTTCATTTTACTTGCCGTCGTAATCAACGTGAAAATACTTGAGGGCGCGACCGAGTTCGCCGGATGGTTCGACGGACAGATAAAACAATCCGAACTTGGCAAGGCGATGAAAACTTTCGGCAAGGGCGTTATAGCGCTTCCGCTTTCGGCTACACGCGAGGCAGCAGGCGCGGTCAAGGACGCCACGGGCGACAGCAACATATCGCGCGGCCTCGATACCGCAAGCAGGTTGACCGGCGGAATCGGCGGCGGAATAAAACGCCTATTCGGATTCGGAAAAAAAGGAGGCGAGGCATGATCAAGACGCTTGCCTTGCTTCTTCTTATTTTTTTCGGATTCAACGCGCACGCGCAAACCGCAGCGAACGAGGCCGACGAAGAGGAACTAATATTCTCGGACGGCGGGGAAACCAAAGTTTCGATCAGCGGTGTTAGGATCGCTTCTCAGGACGGAATCTTCATCATCAACGACGCCAGATTCGAAACAAGCGGAAACCCAAGGGCGCACCAGGTCGGTATGATCGTTAACTCGCGCGGACGCGAGTGCATATTCGATTCTCCCGAGGAATGGTTTATGAAAGTGCAAGCCATGGCGCCGGCGGAAAGACCTATCGCGGTCGACGGAAACAACCTCTTGAACTCTAGAGGCGAAACGGTCGCGCGAATCGCCGCAAACGCTTTGCAGACAAGTTTAAGGAACGAAACGCAGCGACAGATCGTGTTCGAAAACGGCGATACAACCTATGTGCTTTGGAACAACAAAGCGTGCAAGCAAAAAAGCATTGCCGAAAAAGTGAATTTCTATTCAAGCTGCATGCTCTGCCCATACATCGTGATGATGCTCGACATGATAAACTATGTATTCGATTTCATGTATAGAACTTTCCAGGCAACCATCATCGCGTTTTTGATCGTCTTCGGCTGCCTGTGGCTTGTGTGGAAATTCTTCGGCGCGCTCGAGGGCTGGCCGTTTGGCCACAAGCTTAACGACTTCTTCGGAAGCTTGCAGGAAAAAGGACGCGTGATAATGATAGCTTCGGTGGTGGCGATCATACCGCCGCGAACCATATTCGAATTCACGGTCGACCCGATAATAATGCTTGGCACAGGAATCGCCGAAACCGTTTTGGAGATACCCGACAGGCTTCGCGAAAAAAATCCCGAGCTTAACATAGAAACGCTTAACGCAAAATGCAACCCCGATAAAATCGTCGGCGCGATAAGCGAGGCGATGGAAATGGAGCGCGAAGCGAAAAGGCTTCCTCCGGCGGTAGAGCGCGAAACCATTATCCCTACGCGAGAAGCGAAAGGCGAGCGCACGAAGTCCGCGTTTTTATCAGACGAAACGGCCGGACGTCTTATCTGCTTCATGCAGGACAACTCGGCATCGCTTGGAAAAATGCTGACCCTTGGCGAGGTGCTTATAAACCCGTTCAACGGAGGAAACTCGATCGCACTCATGCCGATGGGCGTAGTGATATTCGCGTGCTTCTTTTTGGTAATGCTATGGATTTCGTTCTATGTGCTCGACGCGCTTATCAGCATTCTTAAAATCGCCATACTATGGCCGTTCATGGTGTTCGGATACGCGTTCGATTGGAACGGAATGAAGCTCAGCACAATAATCAGCACGGCCATAGAATTCGCGACAACGATGGTGTCGCTCGCGCTTTTCGCTGTGTTCGCCAATCTTATGGTCGCCGTGTTCATGTTCGGAGACGGGCAAACCGCAAACGAAATAATCGCCACCGCCATCGCCCAGAACGACGCACGCTTGATCGCGCGAGCGGTATCAGAAGGCAACCCGGAAAAATGGTTCGTCGCTATGGTGCAATTCGCGTTCATGGCGTTCGTGATATTCTATATATATTCGAAACTCGGAAGCTTCGTCAAAGAATACACAGCCGGAGGGGTCGGAGAAAAACCGATCGGCGACGCAGTGAAATCACTTCTAAAAAGCGCGCGAGCCATGATCCCCAGCGGAGTGTCGCGCAAAGAAGTCGGATATCACAAGCTTGGCCGCAAACAAGAGGACAGCGCGCTATCGCAGGTCGGACGAATCGGAAAACGAGCTAAGAAACTATTCAGCCGCAAAAAGGAGGGCGAGGAATGAAGATTCTTTTGACCCTGCTATTTATCCTATTCGGCGTCGACGCGGCGGCAACGTGCGCGAATCCCGAGGCGTATATGTTAGCGCGTGAAGATGTGGGTCATAGTAATTCAAACCTGTCGTGCGCGGAAATAAAATGGGCGAAGGAATACCTTGGGCGAAACACCGCGACAGACGCAGAAATCATCGCCGCATACGGGAACTACCGCTCGTTCGTGCGCGATGTTTCAAGTTTGCGGCGCGCCGGCATCACGCCAGAGAAAGCGAAATATCTTTTCGACGGAGACTTCGTTAAAAAGGATTCGGCCGGACGTGCGCTGATACGCGGAGGGCAATCGGACGCGGACATAATCTCCGCCGCCGTGGCGCGCGCGCGCGAACATCTTCAGGACAGCATGGTCGAATACAGGATACACGAATCGGGAACCGCATATATCGGATTTATCCGCGGAGTTATCCGCCGCTCGTGCTTCGACGGAGTCGAGGACAGCATACCCGTTGTAAAGAAAATCACCGATCCGCTTCGCGCTGCGTTCGGACTTAAACGAATACCCGAGTTCGATCGGGCGTTTCCCGATGCACTGCGCCCGGCCGGAGTCGTATCGAGATTTTTCGTCAACGCGTTCGGAGAAGTCGTCGGAAAACTAAGCGAGGAAAAAACCACGGGCTTCAGCTTCGCGTTTTTGGGCGGAGGGGGCAAATACGAAATCTTCGTCAACGGGGCCGACACGCCAGTATCCGGGATCAAGTGGGAACCATGGAGATGCTCGATCACCGACCCGGCGCTTAACGCCAAGCGCTCGATGCCGTGCCTTACCTGCACGGTGTTCGAAATCGTGTTCGACGCGGTGTCGAAAATCGGATTCATAATGTATGACGACTTCGCCAAAATAGCGATGTGGACGGTGTCCGTCGGATTCCTTCTGTGGACCATATTCCTTTTCTTTACGAGCGCGATAAAGCAAAACAATCCGACGGAATTCGTAGAAACATTCATCAAGCGATCCGTATGGCTTATGATAGTTTCCGTGGCGCTTAGCGTTTCGATTTCGGATAGGTTCAACATTTTGAACTTCACATTCAGGCCCTTGACCGAACTGATGGCAGGCTTCACCGAAATGACAAGCCGCGCATTCACCGACGGAGAAAACTGGGAGTGCGCGTATAAGAAAAAACAGGAGGCGAAGATAAAGGCCGTCGACAACGAAACGTTATTCGGCGACGATGTTAAGGCGAACATCATGTGCTCGATCGAGCGAGTGTCAGACTTCGTGAACCTAAACTCGCTTGTCGGATCATACGCGATGAGGCGCGGGTTGGACGACGCAATGAACTTGCGCTTCAACGATTCGTTTTTGCCGGGATTCGCCATATTCGCCGTGCTGCTTATAATATCCGTGTCGATCGCCGTGAAGCTTAACGTCGGAATTTTCGGAATGATCGCGCTTGTGCTTGCAAGCATAATAATAACTCCGCTTGCGCTTTCGCCAAGGATGATTTTGGGATTGATGATAATCGGACTTTACACCTATCTTGGAATCATGATCACATTCTATTTCATCGAATCAATCTTCGCTATCGCAGTCGTATTGATGACCTTCCCGTTCCATCTTGCGGCATACGCGATCGATAAGTATAAAAACATGGCAAAGGAATCGCTTGGAGTGTTCATGGGCGCGGTGTTCCAGATAATATCGCTTGGAATAACATGCGCCGTGATAGCAATGCTGATGAGTTTGGCCGTCAACATAGACCCCGCGCAATACCACGCAGCCATGGTATCGGACGATGCTCAGAAGCAGGCAAGCGTGATCATGAAAATAATATCGATGGAGGTGAACGACCTGCTCAAAATCGGATACGTATGGCTTGTATGCTGGTATATGCTTAGCACCATGATGAACAATATCGCCTCGGGCAACCTTAAATACGGAGTCGGACCGTTCAAGGGCAAGATGCACAAAAACTTCATCACGTTCGCGACAAGCTCGATCAAGATGCTGACAAGCGCGACGCGAGAAGTCGCATACCACGTTTCGCAAAAGGACAAGGTCAACGACTGGCTTGGAAAAGAATCGGGCGGAATAATAGGAGGCGTTAAAAAATTCCTTAAGGACGACGGCTCGGAAAAGAAAGGAGAGGAATAATGTTCGCGAACAAAATGCCAAAGACGATCGCGCGCTTTCTTTTCGACATAGGACTTAGGTTCAACGTCGCCGTGATCATGGGCGGAGCGCTTCTGGCAACATGGGCGATATTCGCTATGGGACACGTGGGATTCGACGCCGAATGGTTTCCCGGTCAAACGTTCGACAAGTTTATTCAATCCATGGGAGCTATCGCGGATAACGGAAAATACAGCGCGGTGGACAGGAATATTTGCCCGACGTGCGGCGCGCTTGCAAGCTTATTCGACCTTGTAGGAGTCGCGGCGACATGGGCGTATGGACAGGTATACGACGTGATATGGCTTCTGCTTACCTTCGGATTCGCGCTATGGCTTTTGAATGAAACTTACGAGCGCGTGCTTGACGAGAAGAAATTCGACAACAGCTTCTTCGTGGACGTCGTGAAAAAAATAATCGTGATATCTATAATCGGGGCGGCGCTCGGCCTTAGCAGCGAACGTGAAATGAGGCGCATCACAACCGGACTTGTCAACGGCATAGCCGCGCCGATAATAGGCGCAGGAGCGGACATGGGTGCCACAATAATGCAGTCCCCGCTTTGTAAAAAACTTTCCTATCCGAAATCGGATGCGACCAAGGAAGATCTTATCGCGAGCGACGCCAAGGAAAGCATACTATGCATGGCGAGCACGATGAACGTAATATTCTTTTCGGGAATCGTATCAGGTAAAAAACTTGCCGCGATGAACCTTGAAATTTCGGGACGCGATATAATGGGAAGGCTCCCGGGATTGATACTGGGATTGATGATTTCCGCGCTGTTCTTCCTCCTTTATATATGGATAGCGATCGAGTTCATAAGCATAATATTCACGTTCGGAGTGCTGCTTGCCTTCGTTCCATTGATGATCGCCGGGTTCGCATACGAGGAGACCAAAAGCTTCTCGATGAAAGGCATAGAAAACATGATAGGCGTGGCGTGGTGGTTCATCATATACTCGATATTCCTACAGCTCATATACCAATCGCTTTTCGCAATCGGAGATAGATTCTATCCTGGGCCGGCGGACGGATTCACATATCTTTTCCCAGACTTCTTTTCCAGCACCGGAAGCAACGCTACGTTCGATGCGTGGCAGGCATGCTCGGCGGGCGTAGAAAAAATATCCGCGATAGAAGAGTGCGCGCGCGCGCGCGGAATCGAAGTGCAGACCGCGGGAGGGTGGCAGGCGTTCATGCCGATGCTTGGCGGAGCGGTGCTGGCCCTCATGCTTATGGGAATGATGAAAAGCTACGCAAAGCTTGTAGGACGTTGGAGCATAGACCTTGGCGGCGTGATCAAAACCTCGCTTCAGAGCGGATGGAAATACGTCAAGTCATACAGCCGCGAGGCTGCGGGACACCTTAGGCACGCGTTCGGAGAGGACACGCGCGTCGGAAAACGAGGCGTGCTCGGCTCGGCCATCGACAAGATATTCAAGAGGGAAACATGACGCCGGAATGGATAAAAAATTTCGCCGGATGCTGGGAGTGCAACCTCCTCGAGATCGTGTTCACACAGATGTTCACGGTTGCCGAGAGAATGTATAAGATCATAACTCCGGCCGCAACCACCGCAGTCATAGTCGCGTTCGCGTTCTGGTTTTTATGGTATGTTTGGGAGAATGTGATATTCGCGAAATCCTCGACCGGAAAGATGGCCGAAGACGTGATGAAGAAACTTGTCGCATTCGCGTTCGTGCTTGGCATGATGTCGCTTCCTGCTATGACAATCTTCAACTGGACGGCGGGAATCGCTATGGAGGGCGGCGCGGCGTTATCCAAGCACATACTCGAGCGAACGATGGCGAACGTAAACCTGGCCGAGCATTACGGAGGCATGACGGGAAGGAACACGGAAAACCTTTACCAGAAAATGGAGGAGCCCAAGAAGCTTGCCGAACCGGACGGGAGCCGGCCAGACGAGCGGACGCTTTATAATCTGATGGTCATCACGAACGCGTTCGCGAAATCGTATCAGCTTGGATTCGACGTTGGATTCAAGGTCGCATTCTCGGGCGCGGCGGGAGTTTTGGGAACGATGGGCGTGCAGGCGGCTGCGGATTCGACATTCGTAAACGTGCTGCGCGTGTCGCTTCAGGTCGCGATACGATCGGCCACAATCACCGCATTCTCGGCGGGCGGAACATTTGCCGGACCCGCGGGAACCGCCGTAGGAGCCAAGGCCGGAGCGTGGATCGGCAGCGCCGTTTCCGCAGTCGTAGACTTCATAATCGGACTTGTAATAACAATATCGCTTATGTTCTCGTATTTAGCGAACGGCCTTGTGCTTGTGATGGGAATCGGCATAGTCGCCGCGTTCGCGTATGTCGCCTTCTATTACCTTACCACGCTGTTCGACATAATAATAAAACTCGCGATGATAGTGATTATGATGCCGATAATATTGGCGGCGTGGATGTTCGAAAACACGCGCAGCAAAATATCGGTGCCGATGTTCTTCACGTTCGGAAAGTGCGCGTTCAGAATCGTATTCCTTTCCATCGCCGTGTCGATCTCGATCTTCCTTTTCGATTCGATAATGAACTATCGTTTTGGCGGCGACGATATAGGACTTAACGTCGGCGAGTTCAACGACGTGCTTAACGACGCCGAGGGAATCGAAATCGATCCGGCGGCGCTTGACGGCCTCGAGCTAGGCTTCCCATTTGCCGGAAACTATCCGGTATCAAGCGCGTTCGGATGGCGCGTGCACCCGGTAAGCGGCGAGTGGCGCGAGCACAGGGGAACCGACTTCGCGATGCCGATGGGAACGACTTTGATCGCCGCCGAATCGGGCACGGTCGTGCGCGCGGGCCTTGGCGGAGAAACAATCGGAATGGTGGTCGAGATAAGGCACAACGATAAAATCTCGACCGTATACGGACACCTTAGCCGCACGTTGGTGAAAGTCGGCGACACAGTGAACAGGGGCGATCGCATAGCGCTTTCGGGCGGAGCGCATTCCTGCGTCGGAGAAGATGCTAAAATTTACTGCAAGGATGGAGTCGACGCGAGAGTCGGACAATCAAGCGGCGCGCACCTTCACTACGAGGTAAGACTTAACAATAAATCTATGCCGATATCGGTCGGAGAGTCGCTCATCTCGCTTAATCCTGCGAACAACTTCGGATTGCTAATCAAACTATTCACGCACATAGGAATCGTGGTCGCGATGATATTCGTGGCGATGGCTGCGTTCATGCTTTTGGGCGCGGCGAATTCGATGGGAGACGAGATGGCAAGCAAGCTCGGCGCGGGCGGAATGGACGACGATACGGTGCTTGACAGATTGCGCTCGCTTGTGAAATCGGCGCTTAACTATATCAAATCAGGAGTGATCGGAGCTACGCGACAAGTGCGATATCTAAGCCGGAGAGATATAGAATCCGACGGTGCGGAGGAATCGCCTGGACGCGCAGGAAAACGCGCTATGCGCGCGGCGATGGACCTACCGCTCGAGGATAAAATAAAACTATACCGACAGCAACAGAGCGAGCCCGGTGCAGAAATTTCGGAGGGCGGTGGCAAACGAAAATACAACCTCTCGCTTGATGCGGGCGACTCGCACGAGTTGGAGAGACTCGATAAAAAACTCCATCCTAAGATCGACATGGCGCAGAGGTTTATGCAGAGCAGCAGAACTTATTCCAATGCGACCGATGACAAGCGCGATGTCATGCTCGACCTTGCGTTCGACTATGGCTGGACCGACGGAAAATATACCGAGCATGTCGCGGACGACGATAAGAAACTAGCGCGCGATATCGATGCCGAAATCAGAGGAGGAAGAGTGCCATCGGAAGCTATATACAAGCCTGCTGCCGGACTTTTCGAAGCAGGAATCGCGCAGCACACCGGTGCACCGATCGACGATGATGATAGGCCGCTTGCGATCGTCAAGCGCAAAGTAGCCAACGAAGACGCGGCGGAAAATTTGAAAGCCGTAGGACGCGAAGACCTTGCGCGCGCGCTTAAATCAAACCGCGTAGATATCGCGGCCGGAGACAAGGAGCGACAGATCATCGACAAGACGATCAAGGATTCATCCGATTCAATACAACGCGATATGGAGCAGAGGCGCAAACTCCGCGAAGTCGACAAAGCATACAAAAAAATCCAACGCGAAATCCAGGCCGAGGAGAGGGACGACGGCGAGGATAGAATCATCATCGATCCACGTATACTTCTTGACGATCTATACGATAGGAAACGCGAGGCGCTTGAGGCTAAACTTGTCGACCCGGAACTTTCGTTCGTCGAGAAAACTTTCGCGCGCCGCGGTCTTGTAAAGCTTGGAAAAGCGCAGATGGCGGCCGAGGAAATGGATTCCGAAGACATCGGATTCGCAATCGAAAAGGAAATCCGCGCGTTCAATAAAATGAAACCGCGAGCACATAATCCGAAGTAGAATGGGGCGTAAGGCGCGCCCTATTTCCCAATGCAAAATTTCGAGAATATGTTGTCGAGGAGTTCGCCGTGATGGACGTCGCCGGTGAGCTGACCGATAGAGACGGCCGCGGCGCGCAAGTGTTCGGCTGTAAGCGAGAAGTCGTCTTCGGTTATGGAATATGTTATGGCGGCATGCAAGGATTTCAGCGCGGATTCAATTTTGAAACTCGCAAGGATCGCGTTTTTCGGCGCAGTTGTTTTTTGTTTTACCAAAGCCGCGATTTTACCTATAAGCTTGTTAATATTCTCGCCGGTTTTGGCGGACACTTTGAGTATATTTTTTGCGACGGGCGCGGAGATTTTATCCGATTTGTTCAATACCGAGAGGTCGTATCCTTCGGTATCGAAGGCACCTAGCTCGCCAGGTCTGTCCGTTATGAAAATTTTTATATCAGCGGTTTTCATCATGGATTTCGATCGCTTGATTCCGGCTTTCTCGATATTGTCGCGAGGCGCGCGACTAAGTCCTGCTGTGTCGTAAAGAACGACCTTTGTTCCATCTATATCAAGCGTAGTCGAGACAAGGTCGCGCGTGGTGCCGGCCGTAGCGCTTACTATCGCGCGGTTGGTGCCGACTATGCGATTGAAGACAGAGCTTTTGCCAACGTTCGGGCGACCGAAAAACGCTATTGAAACGCCTTCCTCTATACGCTTTGAAATAGCGGAGGTCGCAAGGTGAGAATCGATTTCACGCAATAATTTTTTTAATTTTTTTTCGTTTGTTGCAAAGATATCTTTCGGCAATTCTTCTTCTGAAAAATCTATGGCAGCCTCTGTGAACGAAAGAACTTCTACAAGCGTGGAACGCCATGATTTATAAAGCTTTGCGGCCGATCCGTCCATTCGCTCCAACGCAGCCTTGCGCTGTGCCTCGGTTTGTGAATCGATTAACGCAGAGGTTGCAACCACTTTATCAAAATCCATCTTGCCATTTGAAAACGAGCGACGGGTGAACTCGCCGGGATCGGCCATGCGAAGGTTCGGAATTTTCGAGAGCGCATCATACATAGCGGCCGTAATCGCGGTGCCTCCGTGGGTTGAAATCTCAACTACATCTTCTCCGGTAAACGAATTCGGAGCGGCAAAAAAAACGCAAACTGCCTCGTCGATCAGCTCCTTAGATTTCGGATTATAAAGGCGCGAAAAAAATGCGTGCGCGTGTTTGTGATTTTTCCTTACGGTCAACGCCGAGAGCGCCGCGAACGAATGTTTTCCGCTTAGCCGGAACACAGCTACACCCGCCTTGCCCGGCGCGCTTGATAGGGC
The DNA here is from genome assembly GCA_009785175.1 of Alphaproteobacteria bacterium. Taxonomy (GTDB): domain Bacteria; phylum Pseudomonadota; class Alphaproteobacteria; order Rs-D84; family CACZYB01; genus WQWV01. Next base: position 23,231 of record WQWV01000005.1, on the reverse strand, counting down.
GAAAATAGTGTCTGTGTCCGAATTGCGCGGAGGCATCACACCTCCTCTATGCCCCAGATGTTTTTCGCGTAATCGTCCATCGAACGGTCGGAGCTGAAGAACCCGCATTTGGCGATGTTCAGAAGCATTTTCTTGCTCCACTTGAACGGACGCGCGAAGAGTTTATCCGCCTTCCTTTGCGCCTTAACATACGACTTGAAGTCGGCAAGAAGCATATACTGGTCGCCGGATTCCATGAACTGCTTCAGCAGCGTTTCGTATTTATTCGCGCCGAAAAATCCGCCGGTGATCTGGCGCATGATCCGGATAATCTCGGGCTGAGTTTCGAAATATTTTTGCGCGTTGTAGCCCCTCTCCTTGAGTTTATAAACCTGTCTTGCCGTAAGGCCGAAGAGGAAAAAATTGCGGCGGCCGACAAAATCGCGTATCTCAACATTAGCACCGTCAAGCGTGCCGATGGTAAGAGCTCCGTTCAAGGCAAGCTTCATGTTGCCGGTGCCGGAGGCCTCTTTGCCGGCGGTAGAAATCTGCTCGGACAAATCGGATGCCCGAATAATTTTTTCCGCAAGGTCGATGTTGTAGTTGGGCACGAACACAACCTTGAGCCAATGATGGGCGCGCGGATCGTTGTTGATCTTTTTCGCAACGTCGCCTATGAGTGTGATGATATCCTTGCCCGCCTCGTATGCCGGGTGCGCCTTGCCCGCGAACAGAATCACGCGCGGCTCGAGCCCCTTGGTCTTGCCGTCGATAATTTTATTGTATCGATAAATCGCGTGCATGATGGCGAGGAACTGGCGCTTGTATTCATGTATGCGCTTGATTTGCGAATCGAGCATGAAGCGAGGATTCAGTTTCAATCCAAGCGTTTGTTCGAATTCATGGAACAGCTCTTTCTTGTTCTCGTATTTCATGTCCAGAAGCGAGCTTAAGACCAAGCGGCTGCGCTTGAATTTCAAAAGCGACTTTAGCCGGTTCAAATCCGTAATCCACGAATTGCCAATCGTCGGCGCAAGTATATTCGAAAGACGCGCGTTCGTTTGCAAAAGCCATCTGCGCGGAGTGATACCATTGGTCACGTTCGTGAACTTGTGCGGGAATATGCGCGAGAAATCCACGAACTCCTTTTTCGCAAGCAGATCCGAGTGCAACTTAGCAACGCCGTTGACCCTTGAAGTCGCGGCCATACAGAGGTTGCCGCAATTAACATAACCCTTGTCGTAGTTTATAATTCCCACATTGTCGAGGTTGATTTTCTTCACGCCCTCGGCCTTGTTCATGAAGTCCTTGTGCATGCGCTCGATGATCGAGAAGTGGTGCGGAAGGAGGCGGCGGAACATGTCCGATCCTATCTTCTCGAGCGCTTCGGCAAGCAGAGTGTGGTTCGTATACGCGCACATGGAATACATCTTTTCGAACGCGCGCTCGTAGGTGAAGCCGTAATCCTGAATCAATATGCGGACGATTTCGGGAATCGCAAGAGTCGGGTGTGTGTCGTTTAATTGCACGCGCACGAACTGATCGATTTGTTCGATCGGCAACTTGGTTTTTTTGAACCGGTCGAACATGTCGTTGATGGATGCGGCGACAAGCACGAACTCCTGTTTGAGGCGGAGTTTGCGACCCTCGTCGTCGCCGTCCGGCGGATAGAGGAAGTCGGTGATGTTCTTGATCTGCTTGTCAAGCGAGGGAGCGGAAGCGTCGGGACGCTCGGCCTCCCAAAGGCGAATCGTAGAAGCATAGTTAGCGCCGAATCCAGCAAGCACTATATCGCGCGCCTGAACCCTAACGATTTCGCTTGGCCACCAAATAGCGTTGTTAAGATCGTTCGGGTTTTCAACATAACCTCCGAAGGGAATTTCAAAACCGACATCGTCGCGCTTTATAACGCAGATATTATTTTCGCGCAGCCACATGTCGGGTTCGGAAATCTGCTTGTTATCGGCGCCTATCGATTGCTTGAAAATACCGCAGCGATAGAAGAGGCCATATCCGAAAACCGGCAGCCGCTTGGTCGCGATCGAATCGAAGAAGCAGGCGGCGAGACGACCAAGGCCTCCGTTGCCAAGCTGCGTCGCAACATCGTGAGACATGACCTTGGGAAGCGACGAGCCGAAATAGGCGAACGCCTGAACCGCCGCGGGCACGGCCTCGAGCGAAAGCAGAGTCTGCATGCCTAGCGAACCCAACAAATACTCCATCGAAAGATAGCATGCGAAACGTTTTTTGGAATTCAAAATCCGCGTCTCGGATTTCGTGGCAAGACGCGACAGCTCCTCGTTCGTAAATTTAGTCAGCGCGTCATAGAGCTCGGCCGAGCTTACATCCTTGGGATTTTTGCGCGCCGATTTTTTGAGATACTTTAATAGCCCCTCTTTGAAATAGTTTGGATTCTGTATTGTCTTTTGCATTTTGATTCCTTGATTTCCCCTTATGATATTGTATCATATTTTAATGAACTTTGGAACCCTAAAATGAGCAGCGCGCAGACCATCGCCTCGAACCCCGCACTTTCCGCTTGGGTGCAGGCAAATGCCGGAAGCGGAAAGACCACAGTGCTTGTCGCGCGCATCGTGCGCCTACTTCTCGACGGAGCAGAGCCGGGAAAGATTTTATGCCTTACCTATACGCGCGCAGGGGCGGCAGAGATGCAGAACCGGATTTTTGCGAAGGCTCGGAACTGGGCGGAGTTGGACGAAGACAAGCTTGTAGAAGATTTGGAAAAAGTTATCGGCGAGGTGCCAACGGCCGAGATAATTGCCGCAGCACGCGGGATTTTCGCAAAACTTATCGACGCGCCCAATGGCATAAAAATCCATACGATACACGCGTTTTGCGAATCGGTCTTGAAGCGTTTCGCGATCGAGGCAGGTGTTTCGCCGCATTTCAAAATCGCGCCGCAGGCACAGATGAACGAAATGGCGGAAGCCGCTTACGAACGCCTTGTAATCAAGATAAAAAAACCGGATGTGGACGATGTAGAACTTGTCCGCGCGTTCTCGTATATAACAGCGAACATGAGCGAATTCGAGTTCGACAACATCAAGCTCGAGATAATAAAATCGCGCGTGAAATTCGCGGAAATGCTTGCGACGTTTGGAGATTTCGGCGCTGTGCGAGAAGGGATCTTCGGGCGCGTGTTTGAAAAATTTCCCTTCGCCACAATGGATTTCGCCGAACGACCGGAAATGTTTGAGGCCAAGGTTTTAGCGGGACTGGACATCGACGCAATCAAATATTATATTGCCGAGGCCGAAAAATCAGACCTTAAAAACATGAAAAAAGCGGCGGGGATTTTGAGCCAGTTTCTGGCCGGAGGAGCGGACGATTTCGAACTTATCCGTTCGGCGCTTTTGAATAAAGAAGGCGGCGGCAACAAAAACGTCATCACGGCCAAAGCGCGAGAAAAATTTCCTGCGCTTGCTTTGATCGCAGAACTTGTCGAAGAGTGCGCGGCGTTCAAGGTGGCCTCCGCCATCTTCATGAAATCCGCGGCGGCCGCGAAGATCGCGGTGGAGCTTGCGAGGGAATTCGAACGCCTTAAATCCGACGCCAACGTCATGGACTTCACCGATTTGATTCTTCGGACGCGCGCCCTTCTTGTGCGTCCAGACATGATGGGATGGATACTTTACAAACTCGACGGCGGAATCGACAACCTTCTGATCGACGAATCGCAGGACACGTCGCCAGAGCAGTGGGAAATCGCATCCCTTATCAGCGAGAACTTTTTCGTATCCGGACGCGGCGCTGAAAAGAAAAGTCTTTTCGTGGTCGGCGACGAGAAGCAATCTATATTCTCGTTCCAGGGCGCGGACATAGAACTTTTGTCCCAATACAAATCGCTTTTCAAAACCCGGGTGCGGGACGGAGGATTCAGGTTCGAAGAAGTGCCCCTGCTTACCTCGTATCGAAGCGCCGCCAATATCCTATACTTCGTGGATTCGGTGATGGGCGACGAGCGCTCGCAACACATAGCGGGCGGCGACAATAAGACGCCGGGATATGTAGAAATACTGCCGCTTGCAATCGATAACAAAGACGAGGAGTTTGATGGCGAAGACAGGCTTGCCATCGCCGCATCCATCGCGGCGGAACGTGCGGCGGACGCAATCGCGCGCGGCTATGCTCCGGGCGACATAATGGTGCTTGTAAAAAAACGAAAAAATGCGCGCTTCGTTTACGATAAATTCAAGGAGCGGGGAATCGCCGTCATCACAGACACGCGCGAAAAACTTGCCGACAATATCATCGCCGAGGACTTTGTATCGCTTGTGAGAGCGCTGATGTTCCCATACGACGATTTGTCCGCGTGCGAAGTTTTGAAATCGCCGTTCTTCGATTTATCCGACGCCGACCTATTCGAACTATGCCATGAACGCGAAGGGGCGAGCGTGGTCGAGCGGCTGCGGGACGATACGCGCTATGCCGCCGTTTACGAGCGCTATGAAAAATTCGCGCTTGCGTGCGCCGAGATGATGATAGGGGAATTCCTTGCCTTAGTATTCGAATCGTCGCGCGAATCGTTCGATGTACGGTTCGGCGAAGAGGGGCGAGAAGTTATAAAAAAAATATTCGATGCCGCAAAAGAATACGAGATGCAGAAAAATTCCCAAAGCGCGATCGATTTCACAAACTGGCTTTCCACTTCGGGAATCGAGCTTGCGCAGACAAAAGAAAATTCAGCCGATGCGGCGCGCGTGCTTACCGTGCACGGGGCTAAGGGGCTTGAGGCCCCAATCGTAATCCTACTCGATACAAACTTCGGCGCGGACGAGCGCGAAACAATCGCGTGGCGCGACGGGTTGCCGTTCGTTAAAAATATTTTCGGGTCGGAGGAGAGAGCGAAAAAACTCCTAGACAACGAGGATGGGCGATTGCTTTACGTAGCGCTTACACGCGCCAAGCACGAGCTTTATATCCTTGGCGCCGGGCATTACGGAAAGAAAGTCGAGGACGCGGGGTGGGAAGCGTGCATGCGCGCGATGGAGAAGATAGATTCGCGTTTCGATGCGGATCTTGAAATTTTGAAAACTTACGGCGCGCAGCTTTTGGGCGATCGGGCGGTGGCATTCGGGACACAGGCGAGAAATGTGCGCGAGGCCAAAGAGGCGGCGATCGTGCCGGCGGCGGCCTTGGACATTTCCAAATTCAATTTCGGCGGAGCGAGCGCGGTGAAAAACGTCGCCGGAAAATCGCCGCTTGATTCCAGCGAATCGGCAGCGGACAAAGGCACCGAGACGCATAGGCTTTTGGAGCAAAACGACCCTAAGCTAATCACGGAATTGATTGCGAAAAATAGCGAGCTTAGATTTATATTCGAAAATCCAGGACGCAACGAAGTGGAAATTTTTTATAATGGCGAGATGCGAATCGATAGGCTTGTCTTCGTGGACGACACTATCTGGATCATAGATTATAAATCCGGGCGCGAGGGGACGGACTATTCGGAGACTATGCGGAAATATACAGAAGCGGTGCGGAGTATTTATGCCGACCAACCAGATTCCCGCCTTAGCGGGAATGACAGAGGAGTTGTCGTGCGCGCGGCAATAGTATGGCTTGAATCCGGGCGGCTTGAGGAAATCGCCTGATGGAGCTTGACAAATAAAAATTTCAACATATATAATAAAAAGCATGAGCAATATGGCATTTGATCGCTATACCGTCCGCGTCGCAGTTCCTGTGGCGGGCTTGCTTGCCCTCTCCATTCTTATTCTCCGTTAGGAGATACTATATTTTTTGTGCCGCGGCACACTTTCCAAAAAACCTTAAAAACAAAAACTCTAATGGAGAAAATAAAATGCAAGTGCATTGCTATGACGGCCCAGTCGGGAACGTTCCAAAACAAATACCAAACCAAACCACGCCCAAAGGCCATTCGTGCAATTATCCAAATTGTATTGAAATGCAAGCGATGAGTGGTGTAAACTCAACAGCACTGGACCAGACCGGCGGCGTAGAATTAAAATCTGTATGCGCACGGTATTACGAATGCAAAGGGAGGAAACAACATGCCTGATATATCCAAAAACGACAACGGCTTCATCTGGCTTAACGGAGAATTCGTAAAGTGGAACGACGCGAAGGTGCATTTTTTCACACACGCGCTTCACTATGCAACGTCCGTTTTCGAAGGCGAGCGAGCATACAACGGACGGATTTTCAAAATGCGCGAGCACCACGAGCGACTTCTACGCTCGGCGGAAATCCTTGACATGAAATGCGATTACACAGTCGAGCAAATCGATAAAATCGTGATGGAATGCCTTGAAAAATCCGGGCTTAAAAATGCCTATGTCCGGCCGCTTATTTGGCGAGGGAGCGAAACGATGGGCATCTTCTCGCGCAATACTTCGGTAAATTTCGGAGTGGCGATTTGGGATTGGCCGGCGTATTTCGAAGGCGACATCATGACGAAAGGCATTTCCCTTGGCTGGGCACCGTGGTCGAGGCCGGATCCCGCAACCGCGCCGGTCGAGGCAAAAGCCTCGGGCCTTTACATGATTTCCGTGCTCTCGAAAAACCATGCGTTCGACCGCGGCTTCACCGATGCGCTTATGAAGGACTATCGCGGATATGTTGCCGAGGCGACGGGCGCGAATATATTTTTCGCGTTCGGGGGCGAGCTGCACACGCCGAATCCAAAAGCCTTCCTTAACGGCATTACGCGCCAAACCGTAATCGGAATCGCCGAGCGAGCTGGAATAAAAGTAGTCGTGCGCGACATCACGCCCGAAGAAATCGCCAAGGCCGACGAAGTGTTCATAACCGGCACCGGCGTCGAAATAGTGCCAATCGGAAAAATCGAGGACATGACTTTCCCGGTCGGGCCGATTACGAAAATGATTCGCAGCGAGTATATGAAGATGGTAAATCAAGCATGACCCCAAATCCCCCTCCGGTGGACGGCTCGAGGCAACGAGAGCGAGGTTCCATCGTAGAGGATTTAAGACTAAGCGCTTGCGCTCCCCCCCCCCTTAAAACTATATATAAGAATCTTGCCCCAAAACGCCAAGAGCAGTTGGCGTTTGTGTGGGCGGTGCGAGTGGCTGACGCAAATCGTGATTTAGAATAAGGATTTATTACGTAGAGTGGATTGTCCGCTACGCGTTCACTTCGTTCCCGGGTCATCAGCCTTCGCCAATCCATTCTTCGCTAAAGCTTCGAAGGACAGGGGGCTTCGGCCGACAATAGCCCGGAATGACTAGATTTTAGATTCCAAATCGCCCACAACCTCAGCAAACGCGGCGTCGAGCGACATCTTGTCGCGGATCTTCTTGATCGCGTGGATAACCGTCGCGTGGTCGCGACCGAAGGCTTTGCCAATCGCCGGGAGCGATTTCGGTGTTAAATGTTTCGCAAGATACATCGCGACCTGCCGAGGTGTGGAGATCGTGGCTTGACGCCGGTCGGAATCTATGTCGGCGACGGAAACGCCAAAGCGCTCGGCGACTGCGCGCTTGATTTCCAAAATCGAAATCATACGAGTGTTGAACGCCAATATATCGCCCAACGATTTTTTTATCGACGTGATAGTCGGAGTTTCGCTTAACAAAACGCTATGCGCGGCAAGGCGAGATACGGCTCCGTCAAGTTCGCCCAATGACGCCGTGATTTTCTGCGCTAGGAACGAGGCCGCTTCGTCCGACATATCAAGTCCGGCGGCGGCGGCGCGAACTTTCACAAACTTCAAACGCAGATCGAAATCGGGCGCGGAAATGTCGAGGACAAGACCGTGCGATATGCGCGACTTCAATGAATCGTTAAGGCCGTCAAGGCGGAACGGAGAATCGCTCGCGGACAGAATAACCTGCTTGCCGGCGCTTATGTAATAATCGACGATATGGAAAAGTTCGCGGGCGGTCGATTCTTTGCCAACAAAGTGGTGAACGTCGTCGACAAGCAGCACGTCGGCGGACTTGTAATCCTCCTTGAAGCGGAGCACGTCCTTTTCCTGGAGAGATTTCACAAACGAATTGGCAAAATTGTCGGCGGTGGTGTAAATCGCGCGGCGGCCGGTGGCGGCGCAAAGATTCGCGAACGCCTGGAGCATGTGGGTCTTGCCCATGCCCGATTTCGAATGGATAAGAAGCGGATTGTAGGCGACGTTCGCCTCGGCGGCCATGCGTTTTACCGCCGCGAATGCCAGGCCGTTCGAAGTGGAATCTATGAAATTCTCGAATGTGAATTTATTCAAGACCTTCGATCCGATGAATGTCGCCGCGTTGGCGGGACGGGCGGGCGCGTAGGTTGCGGCCTGTTTCGCAACGATATTATCGTCGTTGGCGGCGCGAATGTTTCCGACAGAGATAGAAAGACGCTCCACCCCGAACTGGCTTGCCGAAGCCAAAATCAAGGTGGAGAAGTTCCTCTTGACCCAATCCGCGGAAAACCGCGAAGGGCTTGTGATGTAAAGAGTGCCAAGGTCAATCTTGTCAAAACCAAGCGGAGCGAGCCAGGCAGCAAATGTGCCGGCGTCCACGCTTTTTTGAACAGTTTCTTGGATTAGCCGCAGCGCAGCGCCCGAATCGAGCGTCGACACAACATTGACTGCAATGCCTTGCAAAACGGCCAAGGGGAACTCCTCCTATTCCTTTTCTCTCCGTATCGAAGGCTCCTCCTCTCGATACAAACACGACTTTAGTAAAATAGAGGGTGAAATGCAACACGGAAAAAAAATATTTTTTCTTGACAGTCTTTGCGCTTGACAGGTTTTTGGGAGAGGGGTGATTCAACGGGAAGAGTGCGGTTTTATATCGGCAGGCCTTGCCCTGACCTCATGGAGCGCAAGCATGAACTTGAGCTCGGCGCGAGTGGGCTGGGTCCTAGAGCGCATAATGTCGTCATAAGCTATGACGACATAGTCGCGGATAAAGTCGAAATCGCAGATTTTTTCGATCAATTCGCGGCTATATCCGAAACGCGAATCAGAGAGCGAGCGTTCGACCAGGCGGACAAGCTTTTCATACGAATCCCCCCTCCCCGGATGGAGCTTGTATTGTTCGATCTTGTCGACGGCGTTCAATACCGAAAACGGACGAGCGGCAAGAGTGGCGAGGAAATGCGCGTCGCGCGCGGCGGTCGTCGGATATTTGTGTTTGGCGGCTTCGATTTCGGCTGTAAGGACGGGACGGTATTTGAGCTTGTAGTCCGCAGGCTTGTCAAGAATGCCGCCAAGAAGCGCCGACGTTATGACTATGTTTTTCGCGAACTAGCGCAGGTCGTAGATCTGTCCTTCGGGGCCAAGATTTTTTATGTGGTTTTTCATGGTTAACCACGCTGGGAGGCGGGGCGGATTATCTGCATGATTCTAAGAATTCCATCGGGGCCGATGAAGCCCACGGCTTCGCCGGTAAGGCCGGGAGGAAGAATGGAAATATCCTTGAGCCAGAAGGGTGATACCACAGGCGATTGGGCTTTGCGTTCGCGCCTTATTTCCTGGGTATCAACATAGCCCTTTATAAACTCCGGCGAGCAGACGCGCTCCATCATCTTGCGGCTATAGCCGAAGCGGTCGTCGCGGCCGATCATGCGGTCGACAATGTTTGTAATCCGGCGGTGGGCGTGCTTGTCGTTCGGATACGGGGCGTTAGGCTTAATCTTACTGGCGGCGGAAAGAACCGAGTGGTTGCAGTCGACAAGGACGCGCATAAAAAGTTTGTCCCTTGCCGCCTGTGTCGCATACTTTTTCGGGTGGAGGAGGATAAGCTCCTTGGCATGCGCGTCGACCTCTTGAAACAGTCTGAAAATACTTTGGTATTGAATCACTTTGGCCAAATCGACGCCGAATAGTTTCGATACGCGACGACCGAAGCGGGCGAAGAAGGGAACTTGTTTCATGAAAGGGAGTTTGCGGTTCTGCTCGTAGTGCGCGGCCTCGTGTGCGAAGATTTTTGGAATCTCGGCGGCGGGATAATCCTTGGCAAACGCTTTGACGTCGACAAGTGTAGTTTTGGTTCTGCCATTAAGGAGGGCGATATTATTCGTATTCAGACCGTTCTTTACATCGAATACCATCTTGTTATCGTCGATTATTTTTCCCACGGCCGGATATTTGCGCTTGACGTTTTGTATTTCCTTGGCAAGAAGCGGGCGAAACTCCTTTTTGTAATCCGCGGGACGAAGCATATTGTAAAGAATACTGCCCCCTTTGGAATTCTTGACGGCAAGAAGAAGAATCGGGTAGCTTCCCAAAATAGACGCTATGGATAAATATGGTTCGGGAATGCCCTGGGTATCAAATATAAACCTTAGAGAAAAGGCGCAGCCAAAAAGAGTCATGGTTTTCGTCATGCTCTTTATCAGCGCCCAGAGCTCGGCGATTTGACCGTTGGGAGCGATATTTCTTATGTGGTTCTTCATTGATTGACAAAATACCCCCCCCCGCAAGGTTTTGTCAAGCAAAAAAGTTGCGAATAAGGGCCAATACTTCATCACACTATCGCGATAGCGTAATGAAGTGAGCTTATATACCGTTCGGCGTGTTTGCTTGCTCCTGGGGAGATTTTAATGTATAATACCCCGGCGAGGTGAAAATGAAGAACATAATACAATATTTCGAAGGCGACATTCCGGCCAACTTCAAGCTGCGCGGTTCCATCGCGATCGATACCGAAACAACCGGCATATCCCTTTTGCGAGATCGTCTTTGCGTCGTCCAAATCGCGGACGAGCGCGGAGGAGTCTATATAATCAAACTCGAGCGGCCATACAAATGCCCAAATCTAAAGGCGATCCTTGCCGACGAATCTATTTTGAAAATCTTTCACTTTGGCCGCTTCGACATGGCCATGATCAAAAAAGACCTTGGCATCGCGATGAAAAACGTATTCTGCACCAAGATCGCATCGCGCCTTGTCCGCACGTCAGCACCCAAGCATAATCTTAAATCGTTGGTCGCCGAAATCTGCGGCGTCGAGCTTGATAAAACCGAACAGACAAGCGACTGGGCCGGCAAACTATCCAAAGAACAGCTTAAATACGCGGCCGACGACGTGATCTATCTTCACCGCATAATGGAAGATCTAAAACTCCGCATGCAACGCGAAAAGCGCGTCGGGATTTTCGATAAGTGCATAGCGTTTTTGCCTACCCGCGTAGACCTTGATATCGCTGGGTGGAGCAACGAGGACATCTTCGCGCATTAATCGCTTGCTAGACCCCTGAAATTGTGATATAATACTCCGGAAAAGAGGAGAATTATCATGGCTGATTTCGAACCTAGGGATTTGGAGAATCTTGGCGATTTGGGTAAATCCATATTTGACAAGATCGGGGAGATCCTTGAACGCGGAAGCGATGAAAACAAGACGCTTTCGAACGAAATAGCAAACGGCGACGGATCGTGGGCATATAACGCCGAAAAGGGCAAGGGGTCCGGCGGCTGGTATAACCGACTTGCCGAAATTCAAAAAGAAATCAGCGCCGGCAAGCCGATAGATGAAATCAAAGTGGACGCCCAAAAGCTTGTCGACGACCTTAACGCCCACATCGGGTATCACAATCTTGGCGAAGCGATCGCGATAGACATCGACAAACTTATCGCAAAAACACCCCCCCCCGTGGCTATCATCGAAGAAAGCATACTGCCCAAAAACACTAAACGCGGGCGCAGCGGCGGGCGAGCAAAGCGCGGAAAGACTATTAAAGTCAACGACGTCGGAGCGTTTGCGCTTGGCAAGAAGGCTGTGGCCGCAAGGATTGGCGACGGTGGCCATGGAAATGTCGTTGGAAATAACAACACCGTAAACAACTATTACGGTGCGGACTTGCCCGGCGGCAAATCCGTTAAACAACCTATACCGCCTCAGAACGACCAACAGGCAGGCGGTAAAAAACCAGGCGGAACCATAGAACAGAAGATCCCTACTCCGGTAAGTCCGGCGGTGGCCGAGGCGACTTCGGGCGGATATAAATTCGCGATCTCGAGCGTCATGTTCGCCGGCAATATGTTCGACGACAACAACTCTGTGCCGATTGCCGGAACCTATAGCGCCGTGGCAGATGCGAACTATCCCGACCAGGTGCGTGTGGACAGCCAAAAGCGCAACGTATACTTCAACGCCGAGTCCGAAATCGAAAATGCGAAAACCGAAACAAACATATATCAGAAAAACGATTCGACCGAGGCCTCCGCTCACATCATAATCGAGCATAACGAAGGCAAAGGCGTCAGCGACGAGATGATCCAATCCATCGCCGGACTTGCCCATCACATGTTCGACCAACAAAATCGAGCAAAAGAAACCGAAATGCTGGCCGAGGACTCCGCCTATAGAAACGCTGGCACCAAGGGTGTCGGCGATGTGCGCGAAAGCTCGTTCGAATTCGAAATCAAGGGAACAGAAAAATTCCTTGCCCAGGCGCAGGACGCCATCATCGCGCTTATGAACTATGACGGCAAAGAAACCGATCCCGAGCGCGCGGCATACCTTGCCAAAGCAAAGGACATCGTCATAAACTATGCCGATTTCACCTTCACCGCCACGAACGGAAAGGTCAATGATAAGGATAGGGACGAAGGAAAGACCAAACCCGAAGACAAGACCAAGCCCGAGGATAAAACAAAACCAGAGGACAATACCAAGCCCGAAGACAAGGTCGATGAAACCCAGGACGACAAGGTTCCGTTCAATGATGAATACGAGGCGGCATACATTAAGCCCAAGCCCCTTCCGGAAAATGAAGAGCAGGACGCCAAAGTGCCGTTCAATGATGAATACGAGGCGGCATATCTAAGGTCGGGAAAGAATAGGCCGAGCGCCGATGGAAACCCGGACATCACCGGAAACGGGTATGAAAATGAAAAAAATCCCAATGCCGAAGAAGACTATTTGAAAAAATCCGCCGACAGGCTACGCGAATTAAACGGGCGCAAGGCCGATCCCGAGCGCCAAAAACAAGATGACTATCTTGCGGACAAGTTCATTAATAAAAATCCGCTTCAGATCGAAGATCGCAGCCGTCAGACCGTCGAGCGGAACAAGACCATCGAGGAATTCAAAGAACTTGGCAAAAAGTATAACCTAAGCGAGGCGGAAATACGAAAGCTTAGCCCCATTGAAGCCAAGATACTTAGAAAAGGCGGCAGAGATGCGGACGCCGTGATACGCAGGCTTCGCGAAAGGGAAATACAAACCTGGACCCCGAAAGAGCTTGCTGCTCTTAAAGAACGAACAAAAAAATCGGCGAGGTAGGCAAACCGGGCACAGCCTTACCTTCGGACTCCATAGCCCAAAAACTAAAGCTTGCGGTCAAGTCCGTGGCGCATGATGCGCGACTTCAAGCCTTATATATCAAGGAATGGTTAAAGGACAGAGCGAAAAAATACGGCGATAACTTCGATAAATTCATAGAGCATGTAAAAGCTGCCGAAAAAGAAAGGCTTAAAACATTAGCTGCATATCAAGAGGCGGAGAGTTGGAAGGCCGAGGAAAAGCGTGCTAAAAAGCAAAAAGCCAAAGCCGACAAGCAGATCGCAAAGCTTGAGAAAAAGCAGAAAAAAGAAGCCGCCAAGCGTCAAAAACAAGAAAATAAGATGTGGGCGGCGCGCCAAAAAGAACTTGAGGCCGCGCGTAAAAAAGCTATCAAAAACATAAAGCCCAGATCCATCAACGACGACTACTAGCCGGCGGGCGAAGGCCTAAATATAATAATCGAGCCACCGCCGGCGGCGCCGAAATCGAACAAAGTCCACCCGATAATCGTGAAGAAGTCCGACCTTGACCAAGAGCGTATTGACCGTGTCGCCGCTCGCTATCGCGAGGCCCAGGAAACGCCACGCAAAGATGTCCTTATGATGAACGGGAAAAACCTTTACGATAAAAAGCCAGTCGATATCAAAAAGCTTGCCGCAGAGCAAAAAGGCACCCGACGCGAAACTTTGAAAATAAAACTCGACAACGCCAAAGATTTCCTTAGGAGCAAAAAGAACGCCGGCGAGGAAATACTTGCGAACGGCGCGTGGTATGCCGCGAACAAACTTGTCGACGCGGCGGGAGTCGTCGAAGACGGTATAAAGGGCGCGAACAAACTTAAAAACGACGCCCTGCTCAAAGGTAAAAAACTTGTTAAAGACATCAAAAGGGAAATAAGAAAAGACGGCGCAAGACCAATGATAGGAAGGCAGCCGTTATACGAATTCCCCAAATCCAAGAAGATGAAAAGCTTTGATGAAAAGGAAATCAACAAGCACCTTAAGAATATTCAGCGTGCCGACCTTTTGGGCGATAAATACTATGAGTCGAAACTATGGCTTGAAAACTTCATTAGAGAAACAGGCTATGGCATACTTCCCAACATACGAGTCATAAAGCAGCATCCCATGCAAGCAAAGGTAATCGTGGCTTTGGCCGAACGCGAGAAGTTAAGGAAAAATGCCGCATTGAACCAAGGCCGCGCAAACTTCCTTGCCGGCGGGAAAAACGGTAAACCCAATTTGAAGGTTTACAAGGCGTCCGAAGATAGCAATGGGTCGCCAACCCCTGTGCGAAGCGGAACACGCGAAACGAGAATGACGGACGCGCTTGTGCAAAAGGCGAAAATAAAGTCCAAAGCTGCGTAGCCGGGTTAGCGAGCCCAAATACGCGCGCCGTAGGCGTTCAGTAAGTTATAAACCCCAAATCCCCCCCCCCGCCCAGTCATTACCCGGCTCGACCGGGTAATCCAGTGAAAGATATATAAGCCCCCAGCGAGCTTGCTCGCTACGCGCAACACCGCCACCCCATGCGGGTGTGCGCGATTACCATCGCTTCCGCCCGCTGGCGGTATTGGCTTCGCTCTTGAATTGTCCACTACGCGTTTACGCGCCCGCACGGAGCCTGTCCTCGCTGGTGCGGGGATGGGTGCGGCGTTCCGTCTTCGCTATACGCTACGCCGAGACGTTGGGTGCGCGCAGCTCGCAAGGTGGCAAGGGATTTACTCAAAAAACTAAAAAACTCGTAAATAGCGCTTGACAAAATCTCTCGGGGGGGGGTATTCTGTCCATAGATAACCTAAACAAAGAGGTAAAATATGGAAATTTTTGCTAATGCCGGGGTAAGTGGTAATCAAAACCCTTTCGAGGAAATAATCAAAAAAGTTAACGCCGACCCGGAAGCGCGCGCATACAAAGAAAACATTAAAACCGCGCTTGGCGCAGTGAACCAAGCCTATAAGGATTCCGATCATTTGACCGAGAACGCAAGCGCTGCCGATTATCAAAAGGCGTATATAGATTCAATAAATTCGGTAAACAACGCTTTTAGGATTCTTGATAATTTTATAAGGTCAAATCAAAAGGCTTAGTTTTTTCGGCCTTGGCTAGCGAGCCCAAATACGCGCGCCGTCGAACTGCACATCCCGGAATCCGGCCTTCCTTAACGCCGTAGATAGCGAAGCGGAATCGCCCGCGAAGTCGACCGCGAATACCGCATATCTTGTCGACAGAGTAGAAACTACGGAATTTTTCACGCCTGCGATAGCGGCCAGCCGGGTTTGCTTCTCGAGGAAATCGGTAAGCGAGGTTATCCCGACCTCGAGCAATATGTCCGTGCCGCCGGGGGCGTAGGTTTTCACCATCTCGTTCATGCGGGTGATGAATTCGGCCGGGTCGCCGCCGATCGTCATGCCGGTCGGAGTGCGAATGAATTCCAAGATATTGAACGGGTCGGCGCGCGCGGCTTCTTGGAGCCTATGGAACTCGTCGAAATCGGCAATGACCTCGATGGCGGCGGGGCGGGTTTGAAGCGGCTCGAACCCTTGCGATTTCATGAATTGAGTCAAGGCCTGGCGATTGATCACCACCTGAACTTCCGCGGAATACGACGTGGGCGAGGTGCGTTCGGATAGGATCCGATACGAGCTTACGAACTTGGCCGTGTCGCCCGTGTTGAAGTTCTCCATGAACTTCACATAATCAGATTGCGGGAGGACGCGCGCGACGACTATGTTGAACGCATTCGCGCGGGCGGAGTTAAGCGCACGGGTTTTGGCGGCGGAACCGGTCGCGCCCTCGGCCTGGACGCTTACACGTTCGACGCGGTAGAGATCAAAGGCTTGGGCGGAGGGAGCAAAGAGCAAACAAGCGACGCCAAGCAGGGCGGCTAGCGTGTTATACACGCGCCCCTGCGTGGGGGCGGCGGAGCGCGTGTAGCTCGCAAGCGAGCTGAAAAATGCAAAGCCCCTCTTCATAATATCCCTATATCTTCCTTAAAATTATACTTGCGTTCGTGCCGCCGAAGCCGAACGAGTTCGAAAGCGCTACGTCGATTTTGCGCGGTTTCGCCACGTGCGGGACAAGATCCATGACCTTAGCCTCTTCCTCGGGGTCCTCAAGGTTAAGCGTGGGCGGAGCGATTTGATCGCGGATCGCAAGGGTCGTAAAGACTGCCTCGACCGCACCGGCGGCGCCAAGAAGGTGGCCTACGGCCGATTTGGTCGAGGACATGGAAATCTTGTCGAGCGTATTGGCAAAAACTCGCGCGACCGCGCCGAACTCGAGCATATCGCCGACGGGCGTCGAGGTTCCGTGCGCGTTTATGTAATCCACTTCGTCGGCCGAGATGCCAGCGCATTTAAGGGCTTGGCGTATCGCGCGTTCCGCTCCGCTTCCGTCGCTTGCGGGCGCGGTGATGTGGTATGCGTCGCCGCTCATGCCATAGCCTATGACTTCGGCGTAGATTTTCGCGCCGCGGGCTTTGGCATGCTCATATTCCTCGAGCACCATGATGCCGGCGCCCTCGCCGATCACAAATCCGTCGCGGCCTTTGTCCCAGGGGCGGGAAGCCTTTAGCGGTTCGTCGTTGCGGGTCGAAAGGGTGCGCGCGCTTGCGAAGCCTGCTACACCGATGGGGTTGATGGCAGCCTCGGCACCGCCGGCAAGCATGACGTCCGCCTCGCCAAGCGCAATCATCTTGGCCGCATCGCCGATGGCGTGAGTGCCCGAAGCGCAGGCCGTAACGCACGAGTGGTTCGGACCCTTTAGCCCATACTTAATCGAAACATGGCCGCTTGCCAGATTGATAAGCGAGGCGGGGATAAAGAACGGAGAAACCTTGGCCTTGTCGCGGCCGAGTTCGAGCGAGGTTTCGTAAACTGTGGTAAGGCCGCCTATGCCCGAGCCAATCATGACGCCGGCCCTGGCCTTCTGCTCTTCGGTTTCGGGGGCGTATTTGGCGTCCTCCATGGCGTCGGTCGCGGCGGCGATGGCGTATTGGATAAACATATCCATCTTCTTCATATCCTTGGGCGCTATTACCGATTCAGCGTCGAATTCGCCGGGATTCTTGCCGTGCGGGACAACGCCGCCGAACTTCACGCTAAAGTTCGTGGTATCGAAATAGGGAATGGGTTTGACGCCGGATTTTGATTTGAGCAAGCCCTCTTCCCAGTTATAGGTAAGGCCGCGGCCAAGGGGCGAAACTATGCCAAGGCCGGTGATTACTACGCGACGTGATAGATTATACATGTAAAACTCCTTTTTTAATTTAGGATTTGATTATAGGAGCCGAAGATGTCGATTGCAAGCCGAAAAGAATTGGTTGACAAATGCAGTCTACCGTCTAGAATGACGATTATGAAAAATATCACCAAGCCTAAACCGCAAAAACCAATGACCCGCATGCAATATTGGGATCAGGACGACCAGGATATCGGATACTACCTTGAAATCTATAAAGAAAGATGTATAAAAATCGGAGATGAAGTGATCCATGTCGAGCCGGACACAACGGGGCTTTTCGATGTAAAATACATAAAGGAAACCGACGGGATAAAGTTTGATAAGCCTGCCCTTGGCAAAGCCGTCAGCACGCTTGTCTGTTTGCGTATAAGCTTAAGGGAGCGACTTAGGCATGCAAGAGGCCAAGCGAGATGGGCAAGCGGCGGAAGTTATCTTTATACGGATTACATATACGAACTTGAGGAAGACAAGGTGAAATTGGAAATGCTTGCGGCGCAGGGGGATATAAAACTTTCGCGCTATCCGTCCAAAGAGCAATACCTTTGGGCCTTGTCCGAGATATGCCGCAAATCCGGGATAAAGGGACGCTATGAGTATAAGGAGAAAAAAATACTCGAGATAAGCGAAGGCGCAGTGCAGTTGATTGCAAAACGCACATATATCGACGTCGCGAGAATCATAAAAGCCAGAAGCAACAGCGACGAGGTCGAGGACGAGAACAAAAGGCAGGGCATAATCTCCTCGATGGACACCAGATACTTATATGAAAAACTTGAATCCTCGAACGAGAATTTCCGAAACATAGCAACCGGGATATTCGCACAGCCGGCGCCGGAGGAATTGGCTTTCAAATCCGCATGGCAGAATGCGATGCCGACGATTGCGAATTACAAAAAATCGAAATAGGTTTTGTTTGGTCAAACAAAACGACGCCGACATGGGCAGACTAATGCGAAAATTCGGTTTTGGCGGTGTTTACGGCATCGAGCGTTCTTTCCGATATACTCGAAACCTGATTGCAGGAGGCGCAAGAAGACTTGCACCCATCACAAGACGAGGCATCGTATCCATCGCGGCAGACGGCGCAGATTTCCTCGCTACGGGCGTTTAGAAGCTCGACCGCCCTATTCTGACTTAAATTAGGGAATTTATCCAGGAGTTTGTGGATAAAGAAGAATTGCTCTGTTATGGCGCCGCGCTTGTCATGCACGTTTTCATAAGTTCCGAACATATCGATAAGGAATTGCAAGGCGGGACAAAGGGAGTGATCGGTGGGTTTTTGCTTACCAATGAAAGTTTGCATTTTGGCCATACACCTTTTGTGTTTTAGCGGAGGGACGGCCTTGTAGCCCGTATAGGCATAATGCTTTCTATCGTTAAATTCGATCTTTTTTAGTTCGAATCTATTGGGTTTCCAGAAGAAAAGGCGCACTTTATTTCCTTTCATATTTTATTTATGGACAAATCTATATCTATTAAGAGATTACGTCAAGTAAAATCACAAGTGCCTAGAGCGTAATACTGCGGCTTGACCGGGTAATGACAATAATTTAGGCCAGGCGTTTCCTTACCCTAGCCTCGCCCATCGTCTTTATGACCGAATAGAGGTCGGGAGTTTGCGCGCGGCCGGTCAAGCCTATGCGGAGCGCCATCGCCGCCTCGCCGGGTTTGATGCCCCGCGCGGTGGCGACGGCCTGGATTTTCGACCACCACGAATCCTTGTCGTCGGCGAAGTTGAATGTGGCAAGGAAATCCGCCGTTATGGCTTTGTCATATTCCGCGGGCGTGAACAAATCGTCCCAGAAGAACGCCAGCTGCTCGAGCGTTTGCTTCCAGGTATAAAAATCTTTGCGGATACTTTTCGGATTGTCGCGTTCAATGGCAAGCATTCCGCGTAAATAATCCCCCTGCCCCTTAATCCGTGCGGACCATTCGGGCGAGTATTTATCCGCCCACTCGACGACGCGGCGGGTCAATTCTTCAATCGGCAGTGTCGCGATGTATTCGCGCGCCCACCACTCGAGTTTCTTGATATCGAAAAGCGCGCCGGAAGGCGAGAGCTTCTTTATCCTTATCGGGTGATCCCAGATCGTAAGCGCGGGCTTTTTCTTTTTCTCGTCCTCATAGGAGGAGTCGATAATGTTGAAAACATATTCGTCGATAGCCTCGGGCGCCCAGCCGTCGGAAAGCAGATTATTCACGCCGGCCTCGCGGTCCTTGGATTTGGAAAGCTTGCGGCGGTTGCCGGTTTCGGGATCGAGAATATCTATCGTGGCGTGGTGGAAATAGACCGGTTTCTCCCAGCCCATCATGTCGAAAAGCTGGACATGTAGAGGGAGAGAGGGCAGCCATTCGTTCGCACGGAACACATGCGTAGTCCGCATGAAATGGTCGTCGACAAGGTGTGCGAAATGATACGTCGGGAGCTTGTCATTCGACTTTATCAACACTATGTCGTCGTCGTATTGCGGGAAGGCGATCGAGCCGCGAATCGCGTCCTTGCAATAAATCTTCTCGTTGTAATTTGCGGTCGAATAGAGGCGGATCGAGGGGACTTTGCCCGCATCAAGATGCGCGGTTATCTCGGCCTCGGATAAATTTCTGTCGCGCGCGAATTCGCCATAGATTCCGGGACGGAGATTGGCGGAGCGCTGTTTCTCACGAACTGCGTCCATTTCGGCGGAGCTCATAAAGCACGGATACGCCTTGCCTTCGGCGAGCAATTCCGCCGCTACGGAGTGGTAAAAATCCTTGCGCTCGGATTGCTTATAGGGGCCATAGGCGCCCTTCTCTTCGGTTTCGGAAATCGCGCCTTCATCGGGGGAAAGGCCGAAAAGGGCAAGCGAGTTCACTATGATTTCCACAGCTCCCTCAACTTCGCGCGCGGTGTCGGTGTCTTCGAGGCGCAGCATGAAAACGCCGCCGGATTGCTGCGCGAGTTTCTTGTCCACTATGGCCGGATAGAGGTTGCCGGTGTGGAAATGCCCGGTCGGGCTTGGCGCCCATCTCGACACCATGGCTTCGGCCGGCAAATCGCGCGGGGGGAATTTCTTTTCAAGCTCGGCAATCGTGTATTTCGGCGCGGCGCCAAGGGCGCGTTCTATTAATTCTTTGCTGATTCCGTTTCGCATTGGGTAAGCATACCCTTATCTGGATTCCGGGTCAAGCCCGGAATGACGAAAGAAATGGGGCCCGGAATGACGAAAGAAATGGGGCCCGGAATGACGAAAGAAATGGGGCCCGGAATGACGAAAGAGGCGCTCGGAATGACGAATAGAAAAATCACGAGTTGCGTCAGCACTCGCGTCGCCGAAACAAAGACCAACGACGTGGTCTTTGAAGGCAAATCCAAATAGCGCTTTTCCCGCCAAAGGCGGGTCGCCCCCCGCGTGAACGCGTATCTATAAATCTTTTGCATTGGGACCCGGTGCGCTTACGCTTACCTGCTCAATGTAAAAGATTTGGGTTTATGCTTAACTAGAACCGCCACATAAGGCCGACTTTGACCATCGGGAAATAGGGGTAATCCCTAAGCTCGTCGTTGGCGTCGCTTACCGCGTTCCTGACCTCGTATTGAACCTCGTCGTTAAGTTCGCCTATGAACTCGGTATAATCCAGAAGGAACTGATCTACCACATCTTGGTTTATATCAATCGTGATATTAGGATTGAAAGAGGCGAACTGGTTGCAGAAAGGATTGCCATTAAATTGCTGGCCTGGGGCGCAATAGCGGGCATACATGTCGTTGAACAGATCCTCGAACGCGGCCTCGTCGGCGGTGGCAGAGATGCGTATATCGGTATTGTTGATATTGCTTGCGCCGAACTCGGGTATGCTTGCAAAAACCACGTGCTGTTTCGAGAACACCACGCCTGCGTCAATAGTCAAATGCAGGGTGTCGCGCATGAACGGGATCAAGCCTATGTCCCAGCCCACGCCCAAATAGGGGCCGCGGGCATTAAGGCGGATGCCGGCCTTGACCGAATCGATGCCGACTATATCTCCGGCGACATGGGCCATGACGGTTGCGTTGCCGCCGCCCGCCAGTTCAAGTTCCGCTTCGAAATTCTGCTCGACCATAATGTCCGGCGTATCGACGGTGGCGCGCAGTTCCATATTGCCGAAATAGTATCCGCCGGTAAGTCTTAGTCCTCCAAGGCCCCAGGTATAGCCGAACGGACGGAAGTCGATAAGAGCTCCGATCTGTCGACCCTTGACATCCGCGCGGGCGGACGCGTTATCGAATATGATGCCTTCGACAAGGTCGTCGCGGCCGTTGACTTCTTTCTCGACCTCGTCCTGTATGCGCTCGTTCACGCGCGCTTCGAACCGATTCCAGACGGGGTCGATGGTGTTATAGTCAAGTCTGTATCCGAATCGATTCTTCCAGAACGAATTGGAATACGGGTGGCGATAGCCAAGGCGGATGTTAAGGCCGGTGGGGACGCCAAGGCCGGCGCCGATCTCGATACCCTCATACCACGAGGGACCGGAAATGCTCATCTTGTCCTTTATGTCCGAGGAAGTTTGTTTGGGCTCCTCGACTGGCGCGGGTTCTGGTTCTTGTTTAGGGGTTTCGGTAATAGCGGCATTATCCAGCCCCTCGATCGCTTCGCGCATGGCGAGTTCGGTTTCGGATTCGACCATAGCCTCTTCTTTGACCGGCGCAAAGGGGCTGGCCGCCTCGGGCATGGGCGTCAAATCGGCGGATGCGCAGCCGGCAAGGACTATTAAGCTTAAGATTTTTTTCATGATGGGAACTCCTTGGCTATATTCTAGGCAGATTTTCCGAAAGTGTCAATGGGGAGTTGGTGTTTCAGCGTAAAAATACATTTGTATTACGAACCGCGAAGTTGTAAAATATTCCCAGACGTCAAGGGATTGGCGTCGGGACCATAAGAAGTCCTCAACAAGCGACATTAGGGCGCACTTGTAAGCCCTTATAGGTCGCGCTGGCGCCGCGGGATAGTAGCTTGCGATTTTAATAGCATATACACGTTAAAGGGAAAACTTGAACGAGATTTTGCCCTTTTTGTTGGAAACGTCGATTTTGACGTCGCCGATTTCATTTAGCTTATCCACATGCAAACCGCCGCATGGGATTTTGTTGCCGCAGCATTCCCACCAGCGGAAACCCTCGCGCTCGGCATTTTCTTCGGGATATGTGATGACAGCGGCGTCGGTTTTTATCAGCTCGAGGAATTTTTTGTTCGCGGGCTCGGCTATGGCAGGATCGAAATCCGAATCCTTATATTTATTGAACGCAAACCCGTCCTCGATCGACGCGGTTTCGGGATAGGGAATTTTCTTGCCCGCCGTTTGTTCAAGCACGCAATGGTGAAGGTGCAAGCAGGTGTGGAGCTTCATTTGCCTTGCGCGGAAATCGTAGTCGAGGACGCATGTGGCAGTCGCGTCCTGAAGACTTTCCGGCAGGGCCGGTTCGACGATAAGAACCGAATCGTGGCCGTATTTATCCTTGACCGTATCGACTATGGCGAATTCTTGCGAGCCTACGATAAGTTTTCCGCGATCGCCCTTTTGCCCGCCGCCGCGCGGATAGAAAAGCTCGTCCCTTAGCTGGACGCAGCATTTGCCGGCCTCTTCATAAAGCGAGATGATTTCGGACTTGATTTCTTTGAGGTTTTTATCGTTGTGGTAAAGGACTGTCATGGATTTATTCTATGTGGGGGGGGGTAAAAATGTCAATACCTTGTTTCCGGGGCTCCGGTCGTTTAGAGTAAATCCCTTGCAACCTTGCTTCAAAATCCTAACCGCAATACCTCATACC
>WQWV01000004.1 GCA_009785175.1 Alphaproteobacteria bacterium | reverse complement strand
GATCGAGGCGCTTCCGATATCGAACGGCTTCATTTCGGAAAGCCCGACCGTGCCGTTGAAAAGGACCGTTTTCGATTCGTCGATTACCGAGTTGAAAAGCTCGATGGATTTCGCGCCGATGTCGAGGATTATGTCGTCGGCGGCTACGGCGTCGGGCGCGACAGTGCGGGCGGCTGCGCCGTCTTTGATTTCTTTGGCCACTACCACATCGACAGGGAGGACGATTTTAGCTTTGGATGTAGCCTTCACCTTGCGTGCGATGTCAAGCATGTCGGCCTCGACAAGCGACTTGCCGACGGGGAAGCCCTCGGCCATAAGGAAGGTATTCGCCATCGCGCCGCCGATAAGCATGTTGTCGACTTTCTGCGCGATGTTTTCAAGCACCGAAATCTTGGTCGAGATTTTCGCGCCGGCTACGATTGCGGTGCTTGGGCGTGCCGGATTGTCGAGTGCTTTGGCAAGTGCGTTGACTTCTTCTTCCATAAGCAAGCCGGCATAGGACGGAAGGAATTTCGTGATGCCTTCGGTCGAGGCGTGCGCGCGGTGGGCGTCCGCGAACGCGTCGTTGACGAAGATGTCGCCTAGGGAGGCCAGCTCTTTGGCAAATGCGGGATCGTTGGCGGTTTCTTCTTTGTGGAACCTGGTATTTTCGAGTAGGAGGACATTGCCATCGTCCATTTTTGCTACGGTCTCTTTGGCGACTTCGCCCACGCAGTCGGCGGCGAAACCTACGACCTTGCCGATGGCTTTACTTAGTTCCGGCACCATGAAGCCGACCGAGAATTCCGGGTCCACGCCCTCCGGCCGGCCGAAGTGGGTAAGGATTATTACCTTGGCCCCCTTGTCGGCAAGGAGTTTCGCGGTGGGGGCGAAGCGGACTATGCGGGTGTTGTCAAGCACCACGCCGTCCTTGGCCGGAACGTTGAGCGTTGCGCGCACGATGACGCGTTTGCCCTTGATGTCTCCGATGTCGTTGAGGGTTTTTAATGTGGGCATTTTCTATCTCCTTTTTATATCTTGTCATTCTGACGAAAGTCAGAATCCAGTTGCCATATAGCTTATTACAAACTGGATTCCGGGTCAAGCCCGGAATGACGGAAAGAAGAGAGGGCTGGAAAAAGCGAGAGAAAAAACAACCCCGCCGGAGCGGGGAGTTCGTTCTACCTTGAGCCGGAGCTCTTTTGGATGGCCGCAGTTATTCTGCCCGCGTATTCCGCATTGGCAATCCTTCCGGCTTCGGTGCTCGGGATGCCTGTTTCGACCGGAACATAGATAACTCGGGTTCCCTTTGCGGTTATTTCGGAGAGGTTTTCATAGTAAAGCCACTGCAGGTATTCGGGGTTTTCCTTAAGATTTTCACCGATAATCCTGTTCGATTTGGCCCAGCCGTGCGCCTGGACGGTGTCGGCAGCGCCAAGCGATTCCGCGCTTTCCTTCATAGCCTTGGCTTCCTGGACTTTTATTTTGCGGGTGTTTTTCGCCAATTCAAGCTCCGCCTTGCCCTTTAGTCCCTGCTCATAGACGCCGTATTTAGGACAACCCCACATTCCCGCGCCAATAAGAAGGCAGGAGAAAATGATAAGGCCGGAGGTTCCAAGTAAATTTCCTAGTTTCATGATATGCTCCTTTATCTGCCGCCGTTAACGCGTTGTTTTTTTTCTACGAAGGCGCGGGTTGTGTTCGCGCTATCCTCGGGCAAGAGCCTTGCGCGACGAGAGTCGACTATGGGCATCATGCCTTCGGTCGCCACGTAGAGAATCTGGTTTTTATGGGTGCCTTCCTTGTCGAGGTTGGAAATCCTTAGCCACGCGAGGTATTCCTGATTATCCTTAAGGCTTTGGCCGAGGATTTCGTTGGAACGGGCTATGTGCGTGGCGCGTATGGTGTCGGCTTCGGCAAGATAC
The DNA here is from genome assembly GCA_009785175.1 of Alphaproteobacteria bacterium. Classification (GTDB taxonomy): domain Bacteria; phylum Pseudomonadota; class Alphaproteobacteria; order Rs-D84; family CACZYB01; genus WQWV01. Next base: position 53,656 of record WQWV01000004.1, on the reverse strand, counting down.
TTGGCGCTTTCCATTTTGGCACCGGCTTCTTCGACACGAATCTGACGGTTCCATTCCGCGCGGGCAAGGGCGGCTTCTCCCTTTAGGCCCTTCTGCCATACGTTATAGTGGGGGCAGCCGGCGCACGAACCGACGATAAGCGCGCAGAACGCAAGGATTCCGACTATGGCAACAGCCGAATTGGGAATTTCGTATTCCATGATATTTTTACTCATTGTTCAGTCCTTTCAGGTTGACTTATGGACTAACTTACCCCCCCCCGCAATATTTTGTCAAGCGAAATTTTTTAACTTTCGGTATGAAAAAACAACCCCGCCGGAGCGGGGTTTTTGTAATTGACTGATTGAGCCTTACTTTATCTCGACGGGAGCGATGGGGCGGGGCTTGCCGGCCTCTTTGGCGGGAACGGCGGCAGGCTGCTCGGCCTTCTTTTTTCGCTCGACGCTGGATTCGGGACGCTTGGGTGCAGGTTTCGCTGCTGCGGCCTTTTTGCCACGCGCGGCCACTACACCGTCCTTAGCGGGCAAGGTGAAGACCTGCTTCGGGAAGATAAGGTTCGGGTCCTTGATCGCGTTCCTATTGGCCTCGAAGATCGCGACATAGTCGGCGCCGCGGCCATATTCCTTAAGCGAGATGTTCCAGAGGTTGTCGCCGCGTTTGATGATCACCGCTTCGCCCTTGCCGGATACGAACTCTGGCGTGAAGTTATAGGATATGCGGCGTGCGACCTTGTCGTTCTCGACCATGTCGGCGCGGAGCGTATAACGTTTGCCGTTTTCAAGCCTGAAGTCGCTGTTAAGCGTCCAGCGGTTGTCGGAGCCTGCGCGTGCAGAACCTACGATCGCTTCGTTTGCGTAAACCTTGACTGTCGTGCCGGCTTTGGCATTACCGGTAAGCGCGAATCGGCCGGACTCGTTATAGTCGAGCTTTTCGATCCTAAGCGCGCCGATGTCTTCGCCCTTGGGTGCCTTGATTATGCGCGAGGATTGGTTGTTGCCCATAAGCACGCCGACCTCTTCCTTGGAGTTCGCGGACACGCGGAGAAGCGCGGACTGTTTCGAGTGGATACGCTTGTCGTCGACGATTACATAAAGCGTGAGTTTGTGGTTGCCGGGCGCGAGCGCGCGTTTCGGAAGGTGAACCCACTGGCCGTTTTCGTCGGCTGTTTCCTTGCCAAGAAGGCTACCGTTATCAAGGATATGAACCACGTCGCCCTTGGCTGCGCGGCCAGAGATGACCAGCTCGCCCTTTTCCATGCGAACGATGTCGAACGAGGGAGCGATGCGCTCTTCGATAGTTTTGACGGTGGCGGTTTCGACCTCGGTGCCTTCTGCGTCTTTCTTGCCCATCGTGAAGAGGAGAAGGAGGAGGCCAAGAATAATAACAATCGCGCCGATTACAATCGCGATGCCTTTCTTGCTTTTGCAGAAGCGGCCAAGGCGGTCGCGCGGCTGTTCTGGCATTTCGCTAGGTTCGTCGCCGCTGTTGTCGGCGTTCATGTTCGAGAACTTGGCGTTGAGCTCGTCAAGCTTTTCCGATTTTTCCTTTTTGGAAAGGGTGGGGTCTTTTTTTTCTACCATGGCGGCTCCTGTTTTATTGATTTTATGACAGGATACGAAATTTGTCATGAGCTTGTCAAGACATTTGTCGAGGCAAAAGGAACCCCTGAAATCATAACGATCAGCATCGCCCGCCTCACAAAGGCCAGCCACCTGGCGTTTTGGGGTAATATTAAACCTGTGTTATATAAAGGGGGCGCTTTGCGTCCAGCGCGCAGCGAGTGAACTCGCTGAGAGTTTATGTATGCTTTATTGGATACTGCGGTCGTGGCCGCAGTATGACGGGAGGGGGAGGATTATCTCGATTTGATAAATTTTTCCAAGCAGCGGAGGTCGCGGGCGATATGAACGCCGGGGAGTTTCGCGGTATACGGGCCGAACCGCGCGTCCTGGAGCCAGAAGAGGTTCAGGCCTTTGACGGCCATCGACAATTCCTCGATATTGTTCAATGCGTCGTCGACGAAAACGACTTCCTCGGGTCTTAGCTTGTTTGCTTCTAGGAATTCGAGGATATAGGGCGATTTCTTGCCGCCCATGATTACCTCTTTTTGAAAATACTTTATAACTTTGCGGTCTTCGGGCTCGATATCTTCTATGTTAATACCGTCGGGGACTATGACGCTTTTGAAATTGCGCTTGAACTGTTCGCACCTTGTCGCATACGCGGTCGGGTGATAGCAGCACGAGGAGACCGCGAAAAGCGGCAGGCCTATGCTCCAGAGGCGGTCAAGGACTTGTTTCGAATACGGAAGGAACGGAAGGTTTTCGAACTCTTCGGATACGGCGCTTATGCTCAAAACTTCGGATGGAATGTGGTAATAGCCGTTCTTTGGCGGATAGAGGGAATTCAGTTCCTCGATATTTGCAACATGGCGGCCAAGGTATACCGATAGGATTTTCGGTAGTATTCCCTTGTAATCAAGGACGACGTCGTCAATGTCGAGTCCGACGGCTTTGATGGAATGGGCGCTTTTCATGATTGACAAAATACCCCCCCCCATGACTATTAGTCAAGCTAAAACTTCCCACTTTAAGCGCCGGCGTCGTTATCTGCGGATAAACTTATCGGTCATGTATGTCCGTATACATTCCCTCAAAGTTTTCCTTGATGCCTAGCCAGCATCTTAAATTGAGAAGTTTTAGGTTTTACGGGGCAAGCCACAAGTCATTTAAGACAGTAAGGGTTATTGCTTTTCCGAGCAGACGTATTCGGTGGTCGAAACGCCGGTGGTGGTAAGAGTCGTGCGGCCGGCGTTATTAAACCAAAGCTCGAGGCCATTGTCGGCATAGCGTATGCCCTCCATCGCGTCGGTGCGTTTCAATGTCGCAGAATAGCGGCCGTCGATTATGACTGCGACCGCGTTTTCCTTGATGCTTGCGTCGACGTATACGATGACGTTGTTCTTGCTTGTGCATTCGAAGGTCTTGCCCTCGGGCTTATCCCAATCGATGGTGCTTGCGAATGCGATTATGGCCGCGATGACCAAAAGTCCTATGGTTCTTTTCATAGGAATTATTATAGCAGGTTTAGGACGTTTTGCAATTACTTCTTGAAACTTCGTAAGTAAGTATTGCTTCCGCGAGCTGCGCCAGCCACTCGCGCCGCCTAGCTTAACTGCCCGCAAGAAGAGATTTGGGTTATTATGTTTTCTTGAATCCCTGCGCCACGACATAGGTTTCCGAGGATTCCTTGCGGCTTGAATCCGGTTTGAAATGCGAAACGCGCGAGAATCGTTTTTTCATTTCGGCGAGCAATTTCGTTTCCGTGCCGCCCTGACGAACCTTGCACACGAACGTGCCGCCGATGTTTAGAACTTCTAGCGCGAACGCATAGGCCTGTTCCACAAGCGCCATGATTTGCAAGTGGTCAAGCGAGGATACGCCCGTCGTATTCGGTGCGATGTCGCATATCACCGCATCTGCTGCGCTGTTTAGTTGTGATTTGATGAACTCGGCGGCTTCGGGGTCGTTGAAGTCGTGTTGCGCGAAGGCTACGCCGGGGATCGGCTTCATGTCAAGTATATCGATGGCGGCGACGTTGCCGGCTCCGACCTTGGCTACCGCTATCTCGCTCCAGCCGCCGGGGGCCGCCCCGATGTCGGCGATTTTCGCGCCCTTCTTGAATATACGGAAGGCCTTGTCGATTTCGATGATCTTGAATGCCGCGCGCGAGCGGTAGCCCAACTTTTTCGCCTCTTTCACGAACGGATCGTTAAGTTGGCGCCTTAGCCACGCGGCGGAGGATTTGGTTCGCCCCTTGGCAGTTTTAACGCGCACCTTGACCCTTGGATTAAGCGCCATTATTTTTTAGCCTTTGCGGGTGTCGCGGGTTTTTCCTTGGCGGGGGAGGTGCGATAGAAGACATAGAGGCCCTTGACCATATCGACCGCGCGTTTGAGCTGATAGTCCGCCTCGTCGCGTTCCTCTATCATCTGTTCCCTGGATTTGGTTTTTTGTTTGCCGTCGCCGCGCATGGCGTTGGCGAGCGTTTCCTCGGAGAACGTGCGGTCCTCCTTGACCTCTTCTATTTTCTGTATGCCGACTTCGATGTCGGGAACGATGCCGTCGGCTTGGATCGACCGGCCGGAGGGGGTGTAGTATCTTGCCGTCGTGATCTTAAGCGCGCCGTCGTCGATGGGAATCAGCGTTTGCACCGAGCCTTTGCCATACGACTTCGTGCCCATGATGACCGCGCGTTTCGAATCCTGGAGCGCGCCGGCCACGATTTCCGAGGCGCTTGCCGAACCGCCGTTGATAAGCACTACGATAGGCAAGCCGTTCAGTATATCATCGCCGTTAGCAAAGAACATGCGGTTGGCGGATTCCGTGCGGCTTTTGATCGACACGATCTGACCGGACGTGATGAAGGAATCGGACACGCGCACGGCCTGCTCCAACAAGCCGCCGGTGTTGTTGCGAAGGTCGACGACAAATCCGGCAGGTTCCTTGACCCTTTTCTTTATATCGCGAATCGCGGCGAGCATTTCACGGTGCGTGTTTTCGTTGAAGGTCGAGAGCCTTATATATCCCACGTTGCCGCCACGTATGCGGTGCCGGACTGCGTCCACCTTGATTATCGCGCGTGTTAGTGTGAGGTCGAAGGGCTCCTTGCCCTCGCGGAAGATTTTCAATTTGACCTTGGTGCCGGGGCGGCCCTTCATTTTCTTGATCGCTTCGGAAAGCGAGAGGCCGTATACCTGCGTGTCATCAATGTGGGTTATCAAGTCGCCCGCCTGTATCCCCGCGCGGAATGCCGGGGTGTCGTCCATAGGCGAGATTACGCGCACCACCCCCTTATCCATCGTGACCTCGATGCCAAGGCCGCCGAATTCGCCCTGCGTCGACTCGGTCATAGATGTGAAATCCTCGGCATTAAGGTAGGTCGAGTGCGGATCTTGTTTCGAGAGCATGCCGTCGATCGCGCCCTCGATTAGTTTCTTGGGCGAGACCTCGTCAACATAGCGCGACATCATAAGCTCGAACGCTTCGCCGAAAAGGCGCAGCTGGTAGTATTTATCGTTTTCGTTTTGGAGCCGTGCTTTTTCCTTCGCGAACGCTTCGCGGTTTTTGAGGTATCGGGGCAGCTCGGTGCCGATGACGAACATCGAGAACATGAAGACGGCGAGTTTTACTATTTGCTTGAATTTCATAATATGTCCTTTGGGTTCCTTATACTTTATTATCCTTTGGAAAGTTAGTCAACAGCGTATATAGTGTTCGCGCGCCGCTAGGCGGCCAACGCTCGCCCCACCCGGGCGTTGGCATTCGCAGGCTCATGCTTGCCCGGACGAGCTAGGCCGCTCTTTCTCTAATTTCAACAGGAATTGCTTGATGTCCGCAGAGTCCTTGCCGTAATAGCCGCCAAGCGCGGTTGCGGCGATCACCCGGTGGCAGGGGATCAAGAGCGCGATGGGATTTCTTTTTAACGCCTGGCCCACGGCTTGCGAGGACATGTTGTCGCTTATGAATTTGGCGATGTCGCCGTAGGTGGCGGTGCTTCCGTATGGGATTTGCGTTGCGAGGCGCCAGACCTGTTGTTGGAACGGCGTGCCGGCGGGGGCGATTTTTTTGAAGGGCTTTGGATTTTTACCTGCGAAGTAATCGGAGAGCCAGAGTTTTAGTTCGCTTAGGGTTTGGGATTTTTCGTTGTCGGATTTTGCCTCGCGCCAAAACGAAAGTGTCGTTATCTTGCCGTCCTCGATGGTGGCGTAGAGTTTGCCCAATGGAGTTTTGAAGGTCATGGGTTGATTATATATATGATTATAAACTAAATCAACTAATACGGGTGGGGGAGCTAGGCGCTTGCGCCGCGGCGAGCTAGGGTCCCGTTTTAGTTGATTTCAGACTTTTCGCGCTTTGCGCGGGGCCCTTAAAACTACATATAGAATCTGCCTCAAAACGCCACTCATGTGGCCTTCGTGCGGCGATGCGCCTTAGATAAATCTACGGCGCGGCAGGCGAAAGTGCTTTAGAGATCGCGGGAGAGAAAAAAAAAGCCCCCGGCGAACCAGGGGCTTGATTTTTTTGCGTAATCCTAATTAGGCAAGGATTTTCGCAACGACGCCGGCGCCGACGGTGCGGCCGCCCTCGCGGATAGCGAAGCGGAGTCCCTCGGACATGGCGATCGGGGTGATGAGCTCGACGGTCATTTTGACGTTGTCGCCGGGCATGACCATCTTGACATCGGCCGGAAGTTCCACGGAACCCGTCACGTCAGTCGTGCGGAAATAGAACTGGGGGCGATAGTTCGAAAGGAACGCAGTGTGGCGTCCGCCTTCTTCCTTGGTCAAGATGTAGCACTCGCACTCGAACTTCTTGTGCGGGGTGACCGAGCCGGGTTTCGCAAGCACTTGGCCGCGTTCGACTTCCTCTTTCTTGGTGCCGCGGAGCAAGACACCGACGTTGTCGCCGGCCTGGCCCTGGTCAAGAAGTTTACGGAACATTTCGACGCCGGTGCAGACGGTTTTCTGGGTCGGGCGGATACCGATGATTTCGATTTCGTCGTTGACCTTCACGATACCGGTTTCGACGCGACCTGTGACCACGGTTCCACGGCCAGAGATCGAGAATACGTCTTCGACGGGCATAAGGAACGGTTTGTCAAGCGGGCGATCGGGGGTAGGGATGAACTCGTCGACAGCCTTGAGAAGGGCGCGGATCGCGTTCTCGCCAAGCTCGGGCTCGCGGCCTTCAAGCGCGCAGAGCGAGGAGCCGCGGATAATCGGGGTCGTGTCGCCGGGGAAGTCGTATTTCTTCAAGAGGTCGCGGACTTCTTCTTCGACAAGGTCGATCATTTCTTTGTCGTCGACCATATCACACTTGTTGAGGAAGACAACGATCGAGGGAACACCGACCTGGCGCGCAAGCAAGATGTGCTCGCGGGTTTGGGGCATGGGGCCGTCGGAGGCGGAAACGACAAGGATCGCTCCGTCCATCTGGGCGGCGCCGGTGATCATGTTCTTCACATAGTCGGCGTGGCCGGGGCAGTCGACGTGCGCATAGTGGCGGTTGTCGGTTTCGTATTCGACGTGCGACGTGTTGATGGTGATTCCGCGTGCCTTTTCTTCGGGCGCGTTGTCGATCGCTGCGTAGTCCTTGAACTCCTTGGAGAAGTATTTAGTAATAGCGGCGGTCGTGGTGGTCTTGCCGTGGTCGACGTGGCCGATGGTACCGATGTTCACGTGCGGCTTAGAGCGAACGTAATTTTCTTTTGCCATATTATAGCTCCTTAGTTTTTAGTTATTAAAAGCTGGGTTATATTATACGAGAAGATTTTGAAATGCAAGAGGAAATTCGCGCGTCGCCATTTTGGCCGCCTGCCGCGCCGTAGATTTATCTAAGGCGCATCGCCGCACGAAGGCCACATGAGTGGCGTTCGTTAGGCAAACTTAAAACATAGATATTAAAAGCGCAAAGCGTATTTGTATTATGCTTGATTAACGCTTCACCGCGAAATTCTTACTATCTTTTGGTAGCAGGATAAAATAGCTGCCAGTCGATTTCATGCGGCCGGCCTTATGAAACGCGTCCTCGCCGGCGCCCCAGAAGTAATCGACACGCACCGCGCCCTTTATCGCCGTGCCGGTGTCTTGCGCGACGACAAGGCGATTAAGGCTTACGCCGTCGGGATCGTTCGCGTTAAGGAACATCGGCATACCGTAGGGGATAAATTCTGGATCGATCGCAATGGAACGTCCGGGCGTCAGAGGGACTCCCATAGCGCCGATCGGGCCGTCGCCCTCGATATCCCTAAAGAATATAAAGCGGTCGTTTTTCTGCATGAATTTGCGCGCTTCCTCGGGATTTTCGCGAAGCCATTTGCGAACCGCCACCATAGAATATCCGCCCTCGACCTTGACGTTGTTTCGCATCAATATCGAGCCGATGCCGGAGAACTGATGATTATTGCTTGCGGCGAAACCTATGCGATATTTCTCTCCGGTTTTGGTTTTGACGATCCCCGAGCCCTGTATGTGCAACACGTGGACATCCGCGGCGGAATGCGCCCAGAACAGAACCGGCGCCACGTGGCGGAGGCCATGGTTTTCGATTTGCGCGCGGGTCTTATACGGCGTGGTGCCAAGGTCGGAAGGCCTTCCGTAAATCGGCACAAGGGATTCGCAATCCGGCGTCAGCTCGGCGCGCAGCTCGGCTTCGTAATATCCGGTGAAGGTGCCCTTGTCGCTCCCGGAGCTATCGCGGACTTTGTAGGGGTCGAAGTTCGCCTCGAAGAACATGCGTATCGCCGTGTTGTCGTTCGGAAGCGCGTTCGCCTCGGCGCAGGCGGCCTTCATGAAATTGGCCGAGATTATCATCTGGGACGTGCCGATGAAATCGTTCTCGTTTAGGATTTTGGCACAGGATTTCTTGAAGCTTTCGAGCGCGTGGACGAAGTTATCCTCGCGCCAGCCGGCAAGGTCATCGAAGTCCGCCCGCTCGAGCGACATCCTTTTTTCCGATTTGTGAAAGGGGATTCTTGAGTCTATCCTCGAGCTTCTGCAAGACGATAAACAAAGCGCGATTGACAGCGCAACAAAAATCCCCAGCTTTGGCAACGACTCCCTCATCTCGTCGCGTATTATATCACAAAAATAGGGGCTTTGCAAACGCGCTTTGTTTTAGCGCTGTTTTTTGTCAAGGGCAAGGCCGAACGGGAAGCGCACGGAATCGTTGCCGTTTTTGGTCCAACCGAACCTTTGGAAATTGCGTATGTTGGCGTGGTCGGTGCCGGTCGGATTGGCAAGCACCGCTTCGTAGTGTTCACAGAAAAGGGCGAGGGTTTCCTCTTTGTCGCAACCTAGGATTTTCGCATAACTGAAAATCTTCTGTGAGCCGAAGTTTTTATTTATCGCGCTTAGCGTGTTGCCGTTGGTGAAATAGCGCGGAGTGAAATCGTATTGGGAATCTATATAGGCTATGACGTCATTGAAGGTGGCCTTGCCAGGTTTAGCGTCGTATTCCAGCATTGTCGCTATCAAGCCCATATTTTCGTTGTGCGTGTAGGCTAATGAAGCTGGCTTGGCGTGAGTTTGCATTTTCGTTCGCTTTCAACCCCTCAGTTGAAAAATAGGTAGTATGTATTATAACTTCACTATTGGAATATGCAATACCATATTGACTTTGACGACAAAGTCCGTATAATGCGCCCGACTGGGAAGATGGCTGAGCGGTCAAAAGCAACAGACTGTAAATCTGTCGACATATGTCTACGTAGGTTCAAATCCTGCTCTTCCCACCACTAATTCTTCTTATTTAATTAGTATGTTTGCAAACGCCCTGCGAATCGTGTATACTCCACTTTGGAGAGAGCGATGAATTACCTTGTGCAATTTTTACTACTAATGCTGTTCGTGTTCGCGGGAGAGGTGTTATATGCCGTCTTGCCGCTTCCTATACCGGGCAGCATATACGGCCTTGTATTGCTGCTTTTGGCTTTGCGGTTCAAGGTCATCAAGCTGCGTCAGATCGAGGGCGCGGCGGGATTTTTCATCGCGATCCTACCGGTTCTTTTCGTTGTGCCGGCGGTGGGCATAATCGACCTTGCCGACAAGATACGGGACGTTTGGATCCTGATGTTCGCGGTGGTCGTCGGAGCTTATACCGCCTCGATGGCTTCTACCGGCTGGTTCGCCGACTTTATGATTCACAGGCATGAAAAGAAAATCATTGCGGCCAAGGCGGCCAAGGCAGCAAAGAAAAAAACTGCCGTTAAAAAAGGAGCTAAGAAATGAACGCATTTTTGGCGCAGTCCGCATATTTCGGCCTTATCCTTACGCTTGGCGTATACGTGTGCGCGGTGGCGATAAACAAGAAGTGGAACGTGTCGCTTACTACGCCGGTATTGTTGACGACGGCGGGAATCATCGTGATGTTGCTTGCGCTTGACATTCCGTATTCGTCGTATACGAACGGGGCGAAATACCTTAACTATTTCCTTGTGCCGGCGACGGTAAGCCTTGCGATTCCTATGTATAAGCAGATGCAGCATCTTGGCAAGCACAAGATGACGATAATTTTATCGGTCGTTCTGGGCTGTGCGTTTTCCGTCGGCACGGCTGTGTTTTTAAGCTGGTTCTTTGGGCTGGGCGATGTGATTTCCCGCTCGTTGGCGTCCGTGTCGGTCACCACAGCTATCGCGATCGGAATCACCAAGGAGCTTGGCGGTATCGCGGCAATCACCGTCTTCGCAGTCATTGTGACGGGCATATTCGGGAATGCGGTCGGGCGGCAGATGTGCAGGATATTGGGGCTTCGCTATGCGGTCGCGCGCGGGCTTGCGATAGGAAACTCGAGCCATGCGATCGGCACGGCCAAGGCTTTGGAAATGGGGCCGGTCGAGGGCGCGGCAAGTAGCCTTTCCATCGTGGTTTCGGGATTGGCGACAGTTATATTGGCGCCGTTGATTGTTTATCTGTTTAGGTAGGAACTTGTGAAACTGGCCGCCTAGCGAAGGCCAGCCATCTGGCGTTTGCAGGCAAATCTATATAGTGTTATTTTGCGCGCGCGTGAACGCGTAGCTATAAACTCCTAAAACGAACCTTGCGCTCTCGTTCCTCGAGCTCTTCGTTTTAGGAGTTTGGGTTATGCCTTGATTGGCCTATAACCGGAGTTTACCGCTTCCTGATATTTTGGAATACGAAATGCTTGATCTCGTCGGGAATTTTTTTAAGCGTATTAACCCAACTGCCGTTCGACTTGATCGCCCCTATGGCAGTCGAATTGTCGCCATCGAACTCGTAGACATTACAGATCCCGTTTTCGTTTGGCACAGAGATTGAGAATTTTATGTTGCCGCGGCGATCGTTGCGGACTATGGAGCGGTCGCGCCCGCCATTTTCGTCATAACGGGTTTCGCTTAGAAGCCATACTTTTCTTTCCATCTTGTCGTCATAATACATGACGATCTGCATATAAACGCCGGTAGGTTTGAGCGTTGTCTTGTCATTGGTTTCATACATGGTCATAAGGCCCACGAGGTTGCGGGTTATAACGTATTTCGAACCGTCGGATCCCTCGAGGAGCGCGGATGCGCCGATGGCGAGCTTTTGGAACTTGTTCAAAACAAAATCCTGGCCGAATATATCAAGTATTTTTTTCATTGGTAATTCCTTTTAGCGGACGGGTAAATTTTTAAGATGTTCCAATACCACTTCTTGGCTTTTCACGATTCCCGTTTGGGTTTGAAGAAGTTGTGCGATGTCGTCTTCGTTGAAGCACCAGTTCGCGGCCAGTTCAAGCGCGAACTCCCTATCTTTTGCATAGGGGCTCCACATAAGTGCGATAAGGGCGTTCCGTCTTGACGAGAACCTATCGGCATAAAAACGGTCGAGGTAGCCAAAGATTTGTTTGGCGCGTTCGGGTACGGCTTGTATATCATAGCCTTTTAATTTCTTAAGGAGGGGGTGCGCCCGGCCGCCCCAGCTTTTGAGGCATTCGTTTTGTCCGTTGACGTCAAGTCCCATTTGGTGGTGCCCTTGGAAAATCGCGTCGACGATTATCTTTTCCATCATGTCTTTTCCGGTGTTGTCAAAGACGGAAAGCTGACCGGCGATATTGACAGTCCTTATTTCCGGGTATTCGCCGGGGTGCGATTTGTCGCTAAGCCTTATCTGCGTGTGGAGGGCTTTGTTTTTGCTTTTGTCGGGTTTGACCGAGATGCAGCGTATGGGTTGGTCGTTAAGGTCGAGGCTTATTCCTTCGGGCACAATGAGGTGGAGGAAGGTGTTGGTATTGACCTTGTTCTTGAAATTTATGCTTTGGCGAGCGCCTTCGGTTGCAGGTTCTATTGCAGAAAGGTCGAGTTCCTTGATGAAACATTCGTGCTTGTCGTCTATGTCTATGGAGATATGGTCGGCTTGAAGCGGAGGGAGGAAGGTTAGTTTGTATTTTGGACCATTGGTGGAGTCGTATTCGAGTTTGACCTCGATTCCCTTGGCAAGCAGGTCCGCGTTGAGCTGTTTTTTTATGGGCGGGATAGAGGCCTTTACAACCTTGGTAAGGTTGATGGTAAGCGTGCTGGTTTTCTCGTTATAGTTCAAACCATTTTCGATTTTTTGGAGGAGTAGCATGGTGCTGTTCTCTGGGTTGCTTTGGACTTATGTTAGACATAATTTACCCCCCCCCACTTGCTTTTGTCAAGTGAAAACTTATACTGCAAGCCCAAGGCAAGCTCGCCCACATAAACGCCAACTGCTCTTGGCGTTTTGGGGCAAGATTCTTATATATAGTTTTAAGGGGAGCCCGCGCAAAGCGTGAAAAACATAAACCCTCTTTAATGGGACCCCGGTTCGCTGTGGCTTACGCCTAGCTTACCTTCCCACCAAAGAGGGTTTGGTTTATTATTTAATTTTATATCCTCATGGGCATAAGGACATAGAGTGCCGAGTCGGAATCTAGTTCGGTGATAACGGACGGGCTTGAGGCGTCGGAGATCATGAACTTGATGAACTTGCCCTTGATCTGCTCGGCGATGTCGAGCAAATAGCGCGAGTTGAAGCCGATTTCAAGCGTGTCGGCGGCGTATTCGACCGGAAGGTCTTCGGTGGCCGAGCCGGAGTCGGGGGTGCTTGACGATAGCGTCAACTTGCCCTTGGCGATTTTAAGCTTGATGGATTTCGATTTTTCAAACGACACGGACGATACGCGGTCGACGGCTTCGGCGAAAGACTTGCATTCGATTTCAAGCGCCTTGTCGTTCGTGGTCGGGATAACCTTCTCGTAGTCGGGGAATTTGCCGTCGATAAGTTTCGAGGTGATCGTCGCGCCGGCGAAGCTGAAGCGCGCCTTGGTGTTCGAAACTTCGACCATAATATCGCTTGAGGTATCGTCAAGGAGAGTGCGGAGTTCGTTCACGACCTTCCTGGGAATGATTATGCCGGGCATGCCCTTGGCGTTGGCGGGGGCGGCTACATCAAGTCTTGCAAGCCTATGGCCGTCGGTGGCAACGGCGCGGAGAATATCCTTGCCCTTGACCTCGACGGTGTGGACGAAGATACCGTTGAGGAAGTAGCGTGTTTCCTCGGTGGAGACCGCAAACTTCGTCTTGTCGATCAACGCCTTGAGGTCGTCGACCGGAAGGTTGAACTTGAACGGCATGGAGCCGGAGGTCATGACGGGGAAGTCTTCGCTTGGCAGGGCCGGAAGCGTGAATTCCGAATTGCCGGCCTTGATCACAACCTTGGACGCGTCGGCGTTAGTCTTGATGCTGATATCGCCCTCGGGAAGTTTTCGGACGATGTCATAGAACACGTGCGCGGGAATCGTGGTCGCGCCGGTTTCGCCGATCTTGGCGTCCACCGTTTCGATGATCTCGAGGTCAACGTTGGTCGCGGTGATCTTAAGCTCCTTGGCCGCCTCGACCTTGATGTTGGAGAGCACGGGCACGGTGGATTTGCGCTCGACAATCCTATAGAGGTGAGAGAGAGTTTTCAGAAGATTCGATTTCTCGATTGTTATTTGCATGGTTGCTCCTTTGGTTCCTTTGGGGGAAGTTTATAAGTTTGAGTTTTGGAATGCAAGAGTTATTTTAGGTCAACGCCTGGCCCATTTGCGCACGAACGGAGGCTCGACCTTTTCGTCCAAAAGCTTGGCATACATTCTGGGTTTCCTAAATGCGTTGCCGTTGCCGCCTTTGGCACGGTTTTCCCTTAGCGCGGCAAGGTCGATGGGGGCCATGCCGATGCTCTCGTCCTCGCTCATTCTTATAATCGTGGTATCTATTTCCTTCGAGCCGGCCAAGAGTTTGCGCTTGTTCCTGAAGATAGGAGTAAATGCGCACGATTGCCCGTTGCCTATATATTTATCGTTGGGGTCGAGCGGATAGTTGGTGGTGAAAAGCGCTATGTGATTTTCAACCGCGCGGGTTTTCATCACGCACATGTGGAGATTTAAGAGTTCGCAGGCATTGGGGCTCAATATTATTTCCGCGCCGTTGAGCATCAATATGCGCGCGGCTTCGGGAAAATTACGGTCAAAGCAGATCATGGACCCGATCTTGACCTTGCCGCGGCCGTAATCAAGCGTCGCGACATCAAAGCTTGTTCCAGGGGCGACGTGATTCTCCATGGTGGATTCTGTGGTGTGGACTTTGGAATATTTTAGGATTTGTTTGCCGAAGCGGTCAAATACTATAACGGTATTTTTGGGTTGCCCTTTGGTCTTTTCAAGAAGCGTTATGGCGATGGCCATTTTAAGTTTCCCCGCAAGCTTGGCGAATGTTTGAACGAAATCTCCGTTGGGATCAAGGGCTGTCGCCTTCCATTCCTTTGCGTGGTTTTCGGGAAGAAGGACGTTATAGCCGTGGCTCCACATTTCGGGAAAAAGCGCCAAGTCTGCGCCGTTTTGTTTGGCAACTTCGCATGCTTTTATTCCCTTGGCAAGATTGCCGCCAAGCGTGCCGGTGGGCATGAGTTGTAGAAGTGCGACGTTGAAATCGTTCATATTAGATGGACCCCTTGGGGCCTATTATATTACAATTTTGCCATAAGAGCAAGTAAACCAACGCATACATTGTTTGCGCGCCGCAGGCGGCCAACGTCCGCTCGCCCACGGGCGTTGGCTCACACAGGTGTTCGCCCGCTCCGTAGCGGAGTTGTCCGCTCCTTGGTGGAGTAGATACACCCACAGTAATTCTGCCTATATATCCCCAATTCCTTTATTATATCGGAACTTAGTCCCTTTGTATCAAGCGGCAGGTAGGGTATGCCGTATTTGGCGGAGGCGATTTGGCCTTGTGCGTCGACCTGCGTTTGGTCTTTGTGTTTGGAAACGCCGAGCGTCGAGGTAAACGCGCAGTATCCATGCGCGGCGGCGTATTCGGCGGTTTTTGCGAGCCTTAGATAAAAACAGGCTTCGCAGCGGCGGCCGCGTTCGGGCTCGTTCTCCAGTCCCTGTGTCGCATTATCATATTCCTCGGGTTCGTAATCCGAATCGATAACCCTTATATTATAATGGGCGGCAAGACGGTATACTTCGGCTTTGCGTTTTTCGTATTCCTTGCGCGGGAAGATATTTGGGTTATAGAAGAATAAATCGGCATTAGCTTTGCTTTTTGCCATATACTCCACTACGCCCGCGCAGCACGGGGCGCAGCAGACGAGGACAAGCGTCCTTCTATCACCTATTGTTTCCGGTTTCATTTTGCTATATAATAGGTGTCTGTGCATAAGGAGTCAATTATGAAAAAGTTTGCCACGCTGGTCGCGATGTTCATTGCCGGAGGCGCGAACGCCTTTACTATCGGCGAGGGGCCGCTTAAGCTTGACCTTTCGGGTGAAATCGTATCGCTTTGGCACAACAGTATGGCCGACAGCAAGTCAAACACCTTCGATTGGGGAATGATCAACGCCGATTTGGGATACGGCGGCGACGAATTCAAGGTCGGCGTGATGCTTGGCCTTATCGCGCCCGGAAAATACTCGAACGAGTTCATTCACAACGAGGGGCGCTATTCCACCGAGAACAGCTATATCAACGAATTCTATGTATACGGCGAAGGAGCGTTCGGTCGCGTGGAGCTTGGTCGCGCGGAAAACATCAACCGAAAGATCCACAACCAGGCGGTGGACATCAGCCCTCTTTTAATAAACGGAAACTATGACTTCAGAATGGTGGGCGCGCGCGTGGCGGGAATCAACTCGACTGCGATCGACACAGACTATGACCGTATGAAAGTTTCATACATAACGCCGCGCATGGCCGGGCTTCAACTTGCCGGAAGCGTCATGAGCCGCGAGGATTCGCCCGGGGAATCGGACGGATATATCCCCTCGAACAATTTCACCGCCGGTTTCAAGTGGACAAGCGATAGCGACTTCTCGTTCGACGCGGCATACGGACAAATCGACGACATCAAGCAATATCACCTTGGCGCAAGGAAATTCCATCGCGGGTGGGAAGTGGCCTCGTCGTATCGAAACAAAAACAACATAGGAGAAGCGTTCGACTTCGGCATAGGATATTCGTTCGGGCCCGCCAAGGCGACGCTTGCCACATTCAACTCGTATGTGGACGGGTATGGAAACAAGGATTCGGTAAACATAACGCTCGCGTCGCTTGGTTATGACATAGAAAAAGGCGTGTCGGTCGTGGGCTCGGCCGGTCGCGGCGCATGGTCGCGCGAGGGCGGCGAATCGGCTGTGGGCGGTGTGTTCGTGCTGGCTCTCAAAGGAGAGTTCTAGCATTGCCGCGGGCTTAGAAAGAGCCGTCTTATTTATCGCTTGACATTTCCTTGCTTTCGCGCTTAGAATTTCATCATGCGCTTAGTAAATGGCGTCAAACAACAAGAGTAAGGAGAAAACAAATGGCAAAAAAAGCACTTATGGCAACCAACAAAGGTGAGCTTGTAGCAGCAGTAGCGGAAATGGCTGACCTTTCGAAGGCGAAAGCCGCCGAAGCGGTAGAAGCGGTTCTTACCGTCGCAACCGCAACCCTTAAGGCAGGACAGAAGCTCGCACTCGTCGGCTTCGGAACCTTCCAGACCGCGAAAAGGAAAGCGACCACCGGCCGCAATCCCCGCACCGGCAAGGAAATCAAAATCGCCGCCTCGATCCAGCCCAAATTCAAGGCCGGAAAGGGACTTAAGGACGCCGTCAACAAGAAATAGTTCTTGTCTGAGTTCAAAGATCCCCTGCTTCGGCGGGGGATTTTTTTGTTATGGTGGGAACTCCTTATTTCGCATCATCTACTTGTCTTTCACAAAAATTAAAAAGCACGGAGGCAATGAGTCCGCTTTCTTTTTAATTTTTGCTCCAAGACGGCGTATCTGATACAAACTAAGGAGTTCGTCGGTTTTTTTGATGTCATTCCCGCGAAGGCGGGAATCAGGTTGCTTGGCATAAATCCACCTCTTGACATTTCCCATCGAATATATATAATTTCCCGCGATGCGAGTTTAGCTCAGTTGGTAGAGCGCTACCTTGCCAAGGTAGAGGCCGAGAGTTCGAACCTCTTAACTCGCACCATTTTACAAAAATCTTTACGTATATGTGTTCGCGCGTCGCCCTCGGGCATTGGCACTCGCAAGCTCATGCCCGCCCGGACGTGCATGGTCCGCTGTTTGGCAAGTATCAACTTTAGCTTTACATTCTTATTGCCCCTTGTTATAATCGCGAGGAGGAAGAGGAAATCATGAAAAAGACGCTTGTTTGTCTGCTTGCAGTTTTGGTATTGGGGTGCGCCGAAAGACGCCCGCGACGCGAGAGGCAGCCCAGAAGCCAAACGCAATCTCGCCAGCAGCAGGCGGCGCAGCAGCAAGCAGTCCAGCAACAGCAGCCGCAGCGCGTCGCAAACTGTCGCCTTACCGATGGAACGCTTGTTTCCTTCAACACAATGCGACGTCAGAATTTCTATGATTCCCAAACCAGCGACCAATTCGCCCAGGCGCTTGCGCATCAATACAAATCGCTTGCCATATTCTTGCGCGACAGAATGGGCAACGCGTGCGATGCCGAGCATTTCGCAAAGAAAGCCATGCGAGCATACGTAGGGCAACGCGTGCAGCCCGATCATCCCTCGATCCGACTTGTCGCAAATCCGTTGCCGTTCGTCGACCAGATGGAGGATCTGAGGCGCATATTCGCGCGCGGGGCGGCCGACCAATTCCCGCTTTTGATGGCCGAGGCCCAGGTAAAATACGACTGCTGGCTTGAATCTGTCGAGAAGGGCAACGATGCCCAGGCGCAGCTTTGCCGCAACCGACTCCTTCGCGCAAAGGACGCCATGAACACACGTTTCGAGGCAATCGACCGCGTATGCGGAGTCCGAAGAAACTGTAAATTCCAGCGCGAACTTTCCCGCGATCAGCGCGTGATGGATCAAGAACGTGCCCGCCGCGAGATGGAGTTCGCTTCGCGCCATATTCCCCGCTGGCCCGAAACAAGCGTTATAACCACAAACTCGCCGCGAATGTATGACGCGCACATCATGGAGAACACTGCCATGCTGTGGCGCCTGCGTTCCGACCTGGTCGAGCATGACACCAAGGTCATCTCGGAACTTGCCGAATTTAGGCGTTCGGTCGGAGGGCTTATCGTCGCAGTCGAATCGTATATCAACTTCGACCGTCCGAGCATTGCCGAAGACGTGCGTCAGCGCGAGATGGCCGAAACCCGACACGCAATGATCCGCGACATCGCCGAGCGCGTGGCCGCTATGGAAGCAAAAATGTATGGAATCGGCGGCAAGCTATACGAGGGCGATGCGGCAAAGGTCGCGCTCCTTCTTGACGAGATGGAAAAGATGCTTGGCCGCAGGACCGATTGCCCCGAATGCGTCGACATGGATCTTATCATCGCGAAGCTTGAGGAGACCCAGGAGCTTATGGAAGAGCTTTACATGAAGATGGAAGACCTTGAAAACGCTGCGGCCGCGAACCGCAACTCGCGCGCTATATTCGCCGCTACGGTCAACGAGGATGTCGACGATGGCGACGAATATCTTGTCATCGCCGAGGAAGACTATTTCGAGGACGAAGTCGACGGTTCCGCCGACGGTTTGCCGCTTGAGATATATTTCGATTGGAACAAGGACAATATACGCCCCGAATTCGCCGCTCCGCTTCGCGACATAGCCAAAGGCTCGTTGGCCAAGCGCACTCGCATAATCGTGCAAGGTCATACCGACACAAGCGGCGAGGAGATGGCGAACCTGCATCTCTCGGCGCGGCGTGCACGAAATACCGCACGGGTGCTTGAATCCCATGGAATTGCCCGCTCGAAAATAGTGATCCAGGCGATGGGTTGGACGGATTTGCGTGTTCAGACCGGGCCGGGGGTTCGCAACGAACTGAATCGTAGAGTTGTGATCAAGTAGGAACCTCTTAAATACGCGCGATTTGAGAGGTTCGTCTAGGATAATGATTATTTAGGCATAAATCAACACCTGTTTGATCGCACCAAAACCACGGCAGTCCATGCCATCAGCATATACAGAACATACAAAATCAGCGCTTCCAATTTACTCTCTGTTTTCCATTTTAAGGCGTGGAGTATATATGCCTTAAATATAATGTCAAGCCGCAAAATTTTACTTGCTTTTTAGCGTGAAATACGCTTTAATTCCGAGCAGTCAACGTTTTTATTTTACAAAGAAAGTGAGTCCAAAATGGCAGTGCCCAAGAAAAAAACTTCGCAATCCCGCAAGAACATGCGTCGCGCGCATCACGCGCTTGCCCCGAACGCAGCAGCCACGTGCAAAAACTGCGGCGAGCTCAAGGCTCCGCATTCGGTATGCAAAGCGTGCGGAAACTATAACGGACGCCAGGTAGTCGCGAAGAAAGCATAATGCAGCGCAAGTACACCATAGCCGTAGATGCGATGGGCGGGGATGCCGCCCCGGGAATGGTCATAGAAGGCCTTCATAAATCCGCCGCCTTTATCAACAAGAACGGAGTCGCGATCCGACTTTATGGCGACGAGGCGCAGATCAATCCCCTTTTGCAAAAATTTCCAGCGGTCGCCGCTATGAGCGAGGTTGTCCATACCTCTGAAAAAGTTATGCCCGACGACAAGCCGTCGAACGTGATACGCCGCGGACGCACGACCTCGATGTGGCTGGCTATCGAATCGGTTAGAAACGGCCAAGCGGACGCAGTGGTATCAGCGGGCAACACAGGCTGCCTTTTGGGAATATCGAAACTTGTAATCTCGATGCTGCCGGGCGTAAAACGTCCCGCGATCACAACATGTGTGCCAAGTAAAAAGAACAAGCGCACCGTGCTTTTGGATCTTGGCGCGAATTCGGAATGCAACGAGGTCAACATCTTTCAATTCCTTATCATGGGTTCGCTTTATGCCAAGATAATATGCGGGCAGGCGCGACCCAAGGCCGCGATTTTGAATATCGGATCCGAGGCCGGAAAGGGACTTGATTACCTTACCCGTGCGTCCGATATGGTGTCGGCGAACAAGGAAAACCTCGATTTCGACTATGCCGGGTTCGCCGAGGGCGACGATATATTCAAGGGCGAAGTCGACGTCATCGCCACAGACGGGTTTTCCGGCAACGTGGCGCTGAAAACACTCGAGGGGGCGGCCAAATTCATAACCTCTTCTTTGAAATCCGCTATCAAATCTTCGTGGATCGCGCGGCTTGGCGCGGCCATAATGCTGCCGCAATTATTGAAATTTAGGAACAAGTTCGATCCAAGGAAATACAACGGCGCAGTCTTTCTCGGCCTTAACGGCATAGTCGTCAAGTCGCACGGCGGCACAGACGCGGTGGGATTCGCGAACGCCGTTCAATACGCCGCAGCGCTTGTCTCGGCCGACTTCAACTCGTCGGTGCGCGATAAGATGGAGAAAATAAAGCTATGATTTACTCGCGGTTCTTGGGTGTAGGTTCGTATCTCCCGCAGCGGGTGATGACAAACGACGACTTGGCCCGGATTGTCGATACAAGCGACGAGTGGATCTATTCACGCACGGGAATGAAAGAGCGCCACATCGCGCGTGAGGACGAAAATACTTCGGACATGGCGGCGGCGGCGGCGAGGGCTGCGCTTCTTGATGCCGGAGTTTCGGCGGGCGAGCTTGACCTTATCATACTTGCCACAACTACGCCGGATTTGACTTTTCCCGCGTCCGCTTGTCGCGTCCAGGCGCTTGTCGGCGCGACGTGTCCCGGATTCGACATTCAGGCCGTGTGCACCGGATTCATATTCGCGCTTGCAACAGCCGACGCATACATCAAAACCGGGCTTTACAAAAAAATCCTTGTCATCGGCGCGGACAAGATGAGCGGGATCGTAGATTGGACCGACCGCGGAACGTGCGTGCTTTTCGGCGACGGCGCGGGTGCGGTGGTTTTGGGCGCGGCCGATACCCCGGGAATCCTTGCCTCGCGTTTGCATGCTGCAGGCGAGAAATACGATATCCTTAAAACCACGGACGCCGGAAAAGTTTTCATGAGCGGTCAGGAAGTATTCAAAATCGCCGTCGGAAAAATGCCCGAAGTATCCGAAGAGGTCGTGCGTGCCGCCGGCCTTTCCAACTCTGACATAGACTGGTTCATTCCGCATCAGGCCAACGTCCGCATAATCGACGCCGCGATGAAGCACCTTGACCTTGCGCCCGAGAAGGTCGTGCGCACAGTTCAAAAACACGCAAACACAAGTTCCGCATCTATCCCACTTGCGCTTGACGCCGCAATACGGGACGGACGCATAAAGCGGGGCGACAACATTTTGATGACCGCTATGGGCGGGGGCTTCACATGGGGCTCCGTCGTGGCAAAATACTAAGGAGGTTAACATGACCGACAAGAACGTGAAAAAAATCGACATAGCGAACGCGGTGTCCGCGGCGTCGGGTCTTAACGTCGACGACTCGATCGATATCGTAGATCTTTACTTCGACGTAATCTCGAAGGGCGTGGTCGAGGACGGCGAGGTCAAGATCATGAACTTCGGAACCTTCATCAAAAAAGGCAAAGCAAGCCGCATGGGACGCAACCCAAAAACCGGCGAGCCCGCTATCATAAAGGCGCGCAACACCGTGCTGTTCCATCCTTCGAAAAAGAAAAAGGCCATATAATGCCGGACAAGATGTTTTTTTCCATCACCGAGGTGGCCGAGCGCGTGGGGGTCGAGAAGTATGTCGTCCGTTTCTGGGAATCCAAATTTCCCGAGGTCAAGCCCGATCGCAAACAGGGCCGACGATATTACCGCGAATCGGACATCAAGACGCTTTTGAGAATCAAGGATTTGCTTTATAAACAAGGATTCACAATCGCCGGTGCGAAGAAAGCCTTGCGCGTCAAGGGCGGATCGGCGGTCGACGTATCCTCGTTCGACCAGTCTTCGCATGGCGAGGCCGAGGTTGGGCGCGAACCAAAGTTGGTGGCGGCGAAATCACGCATACTTTCCCGCTTTTCGTTCGGCGGTGCGGACGAGGTGGAAATCGTGGCTTGCGACGAGTCCCGGATGTCGGATGGGAAGCGTGCGAAGATACGTTCCAAGATAGAAGAGATAGAGAAAATTTTAGCATAGGAGCCACGCATGAAATTCGGTGATTTTTGCAAAGCGCGTAGAATGAGCATGAGAAAAACTCTTGGGAAATTTTGCCAGGAAAACAATTTTGACGCCGTAGCGGTGTCGCAAATAGAACACAATTTTCCGCTTGATAAGGGGAATCAGCTTATGCTTCTTACAAAGTATGCCCGGGCGCTTAACATCAATTTCGACACCATAGATTGGAGTATGTTCACCGCGCTTGCGGAAGCTTCGAAAAAGGAAGAGCGGGTTGTTTCCGATGAAATGGTTCTGGTCAATCTGCCTGCGATAGTTTCGCCAGAGGTGGCGTCCAGTCCCGGGGCATTGAACTCGATCGTGGATTTTACCAGGGGCAATTTGAATCAGCGTGCATTATTGAAGTCTGCGGGTCGCTAGATTTAGGTTTTTCGTCGCCGTAAGAAGGCTACCAATGCTTTTTGCGTTTTGAGGCAGGATTTTATATAGTGTTAAATTTGATGTTAATCGCGAACACCGGCAAAGGGCGGCGTGATGCGCGTAGCTCTTCGAGCTGAAAAGCTTCATTATACTTCACTGGATTACCCGGTCGAGCCGGGTAATGACGAGAGGGGGGACTGGATTACCCGGTTCCCCCTTCGCTAAAGCTTCGGGAGGACTGACGCAAGCCGGGTAATGACAAAGAAGGGGTGGATTATCCGGTCGAGCCGGGTAATGACGAGAGAGGGGACTGGATTACCCCGGTTCCACACCCATCAAGGCTACGGTGGACTTGCGCAAGTCGCAGTATGACGAGAAGAGGGCGCCGCAGTATGACGGGGACTGCTAATCTTCCCTTTGGCGATTGCGTTTCAAATCGCCACGGGCAAGAGCTTTCTTTTTATTCGGAATGATTTTGGGTTTGCAATTCCCGCCGACAAGCATGGCGTGCGCTACGGGGTTTCTGGTTTTTTTCTTGGCGGTTTTTTTCTTCATAAGAATATAATATACCAACTGGATTACCCGGTCAAGCCGGGTAATGACGGGGGAAAGGGGGGACTGGATTACCAGGTCAAGTTTGGTAATTACGGAGCTAGAGCAACCCCATCGACTTCATAGAATTGGCGGCCGTGCGAGAAACTATGATATGATCGAAAAGAGTTATATCCACAGTTTTCAGCGCAGTAGCTATGGTCTCGGTAATTTCGATATCCGCGCGGCTTGGCGATACGTCGCCGCTTGGGTGATTATGCGCCAAGATCACGCCAGTGGCACCTAGTTCAAGCGCGCGTTTTACAATTTCCCTTGGAAAAGCGCTTGATTTATTGACCGTGCCGCTTGAGTGCAGATCGTCCTTTATCAAATGGCATTTCGTATTCAGATAGAGCGCGTGAAATTCCTCGACCTCGGCGCCGGCGATATTCAACCTTGCATAAGAGAGCAAGTCATTCCAATTCGCAATAACGTTCGTTTCGGCAACTGTGGCCTCGAGCGCCGCGGTCATCGAAGCTTTGACCGCCTTGATCAAACCGGCCGCGTTTTCCTTGATTCCGGGTATGGAGGTCAGATCGACAGTGCTTGCGTTTATCACGTTCGCGAAATTGCCGAACTTTTTCAAGAGCGCCTTGGCAAGAGGCTTTACATCCACACGCGGAATCGCGTATGTCAAAAGAAGTTCAAGAATCTCGTAATCGTGAAGTGCGCCGGCACCAGAGTTCGCAAGTTTGTCGCGAAGCCGCTTCCTATGGCCTAGATTGGAATTGTCCGTCATAAGGTTTTCTTATCGTGCGTTCTAGCAGGTTGATCTTGAGCGTTAGCATTATGCTTTGCGTCGCCATGTTCCTTAGCGGAAGGAGTTCGAGCGTGCCGACATCGTCGTCCGTATCCACGTAGGATCTTTGCTTGAATGTCGAGTTGGCTACGCGGTTATACCTATAGCCGACGTCAAGGCTTATGTTATTATTTACCTCGAATAAAAATCCTGCGCCGAGCATGTATGTGAAAAGCGATTTGTCGTGCCATGTATAAAGACCTTCGCCGTTCATCATCTCGATCCGCTCGTCATATCTTAGGCGCGTCGTGCCGAAGCCCATGCCCATATAGGGAATAACTCCGGTGCCGGGTTCGAAGAAATTATAAAAACCGTTTAGCATAAGCGAGTGCTGCGTCCCTTCGAAATAATGATCGTTGCCCTTGGGGATACCGTTATTGAGGCTGCCGTAATCGAAGCCGAGCGGGTATAGGCGACCTCGCCGCGCGTATAGCCCTTCTCTATTCCAAGCGAGAAGCCGATCGCGTCGCCGCTGAACGAAGTTTTGTCGCCGGCAAGCCTATAGTTCGTGCGCGCCAACGGGTGATATCCGATACCGGCGTAGAAGCTGATCTCTTCGAATGCGTCGAGGGTAAGCGGGCTTCTGAGCGCATGTTGAATTCCATTTGCCGCGGCGGCAGGGACCGAGGCTAAGACGGTCGCCAGCACAACCCCTAAAATCTTTTTCATTTTTTTCCTAAGTTTTCCTAGGATATTATACCACAGCGTAAGAATATATGCAACAATTCCGTATATAAAAAAGCCGCGGCATCGTAGAACGCCGCGACTTGATTTCTAGGTTCGGGCTAGAAGCTTAACTTCACGCCGACATGGAAGCCTTGGAACGTCCAATTCTTGATCTTGTCGTCGCGGAATTCGAAGTCGACAGCGGTGGCCGTTCCGTTTTCGAAATAGTAATAATCCGTTTTTATAGTGGCGTCGGCGAGTCTGTTATACCTATAGCCGATGTCTATGGAGAGCTGGTCGGTAAGGTCTATCAAGAGTCCTAGGCCAAGCATATATGTAAACAGGTTCTCGTCTATATAGGAATCGACTTCGTAATCGTCAAAGGCGATCCCGCCGCCTGTGGTGCCGGAGGTGTTGACAAAGGTGAACTCGTCGGATTTGACCCTTGTCAAACCTATACCTGCGCCGACATAGGGGTTGATCGGGTATTCGCCGCGCTCGAAAAAGTTATAAAAACCGTTTAGCATTATCGAGTGAGTGCGGCTTTTGAAATCCCATTCCTCGGTATTCGGGGGAAGGGAGTTTTGAATTTTCGAATAATCAATGTCGTATTGGGTATACAAAATCTCTCCGCGGATCTGGCCCATTTCCATACCAAGACCGACCGAGAAGCCGGTGCCGGAATAGTTTTCGTTGCCAAGGCCTTCGTCCTTATACGTTTCGCTTACCGAGGGAAGGTAGGCTGCGGTGATATAGAAGCTTGTTTCGTATTCGTCCTCCCAGCGGTTGTGGTTTTCCCAATGGTTTTCGCGTTCCCACTGGTCGTTGCTCCAGCCGGAATTGTTGCGGCCGCGGCTTCGGGAATCATCCTGCCACATGTGGTATTGCGATGTTTGCGCGGATGCGTCGATTGCCGCAAGGGCGAAAAGGGCGCATAGGGCTGTAAGTTTCTTCATATTTTTCCTCCGATGTTCGGTATGAATTATATCATAAAAATGGAGAGCGTTCAAGCGTAATTCCTTTTACAGTCCGAAGGGCTCCGCGCGCTCCGCTCCCCCCCTGGGGCGCGAATGATATGCGCTGGCGTCCTGCCGCAAGTCCGCCGTAGCCTTGGCGGGTGTGGGTCGGCGTGGCTTGCTTGGTATATATATTTGAATTTACTGCATTTATAAACTATTGACAAAATAATTATATAAGTCTATGTTTGGGTTATGAAAAAGATTTTGCTTTTGTTGGTCTTTGCACTTGGCGCTTGCGCGGTCGGAGAAAACGACGATCAGGCGGCAAGGTATTTCGCGCAAAACCCTAGCGCGCCACGATCGGCCCGCGGCGGCTCGAATCGTTTGCCGCAATTTCTTGAGCAGGATTTTGTAGCGGTTCAGGATGCGGCTCGGATAACCGAGGTGGCGCTATTTAATGCTCCGACGGCTAAGTTTGGATTATCGCACGAATTCTCGCTTGGCTTCCTTTCGACCAACGGAAGAAGGCTTGATGGAATATCAGTCGCAGTAGGGGATTGGAATCACGAGTTCTCGTCCTTCAAGCGCGATGTCCAGGGACGCATATTTTCCGGCGTCAACACAATTTCCGGCGATGTCGTAAAATCGCTTGACCTTGTCATGGGAGACAGCATAAGGATGCCCGGACTATACGACCGTCTTGTCCACATAAACTTCGGCTATGTCCGTCTTGGAGAAGAGGCGGCAGACGGCGCACGCGCAAAGTATCTTCCTTATGCTTTCGGATACGGATGCGATCAAGCCGTGTCCGTGCCGGGCGCTGTGTTCCGCGGTCGGGCGATCGCCGGAATCTCGTCCATGAATTTCGACGGAACGGACGCGCGGTTCATGGAGCTTATCGGAACTGCGCATGTTGAAGTCAACATGTTCGGAGCGACGAGCGTGAGCATCAACTTCCCGTCTTATTACAACTTCCATTTCGAAAACGGCGAGCTTTTTATGAGCCGCAACGCCAACGTCGGTTCCGTATTTGCTCTTAACGATGCGTATTTTACTACGCATTCGATCGAATATGGTTTTTTCGGCCGCACGCGGGCGTTCGCGGAAGAGGTCGGAGGAGTCTTCTCGATTTCGCAGGAATGGGACAGGGCGATCGAAATAAACGGAGCGTTCGGCGCAAAACGCGACTTGCTATTCAGGCGCTAGAAACCAGTTGACATTACGGCAGATTTGTTTATAATGTGCGGCGTTGGTGAACAGATTGTGTGCGCGGCCTTCGCGTTGTAGCAATCTTCGGGTTTGTTTACCCCATCGGCACCCCAAGTTAAACTTGTAAAATAAAGGAAAAAAATATGAGCGTCCTACGCAATTCAAAACAAAAAATCGCACGCCGCTATGGCGTAAACCTTTGGGCAAAGGCCAAGTGTCCCGTCAACAAGCGCAAGTATAAACCCGGCCAGCACGGCCCTGTCCTTCGCTCGAAGCAGACGGAATACGGGCGTCAGCTTGCCGCCAAACAGTTGTTGAAGGGCTATTACAACATCGGCGAGAAGAAATTCCACGCCTATTATGTCGAAGCCATGCGCCGCCGCGGAGATACCGCCGAAGAGATTATCGGCCAGCTTGAATCCCGTCTTGATGCAATAGTATATCGCGCAAACTTCGCTTGCTCGATTTTCGCCGCCCGTCAGCTGGTCAGCCACGGCCATGTCCGCGTCAACGGCAAGCGCGTCAACATCGCGTCATATCAGGTGCGTGTCGGCGACATCGTTTCGCTTATCGAAAAGGCTCAGAAAGTTCCCTCGGTCATGCAGGCGAAAAACAACAAGGTCGCGGACACTCCCGACTATATGGTCGTTGACGAGGGCAAATACACCATCAACTATACGCGCGTTCCGGAATTCGCCGACGTGCCGTATCCTGTAAAGATGGAACCCAACTTGGTTGTTGAATTCTATTCGCGATAAACCTCTGAACCCACACGAATAAGCTTCGGCTACTTCAAGTAAGCCCCTTAGTCATGTATGTCTATATACACTTCTAAGGGGCTTCTTTTGTATCCTTGCTCCTCGCACGGTTTGAGAGGTTTCATAGGTTTTCATGATTATGAAAGTCCCTTGCTTTGGCGGGGGATTTTTTTTGCATTTTTCTTAAAATAACACTTGACAAACGACGGGGGGGGGTAGAATTCGTTTTGTCTAATAAAAAAGAAAGGTAAAAGACATGGTAAAAATTTTCAAACTAAGAATGAACGGAACTACATTCTATGAGGAAGTGGGTTGCGGCAGCGAATGTATCCACGGGGACAAAGGCTGTGCGCAGGAAGGTTCCAAAGAACCTTGCGAAATCGATAGAATGATAATGAAATATAATAAAAACGAAAGCGGCATTTATAAACGGACTGAAATATCCGATGGTTTTATCTATGATGCCACGCCGATAAATCCTATTAAGAAAACTATAGATTGGTTTAAGAGTAAAAATAAATAAAAAACTCGTGAACCTGCACGAATGAGCTGCGGTTTCTTCAAATAAATCTCCCGGTCATGTATGTCAGTATACACTCCCGGGGGATTTTTTTTGAAACCTTGCTCCTCGCACGGCTTGACGAGTTTTCGGAGCAAGCCACTACGTCGAGTTCTCCGCCAGGAAGATTTGGGTTATTAACCATAGGAATACCTACTTCTTGCGGGTATCGGCATTACACCATAATCTTTTTTCAAAGGGGGGAGTAGTGCCGGCAAGCAAAAGCAGCACAGTAGATTTGGGTTTGGTTTTCGCGCCCGACATGCCGATGGGCAAGGATGCGAAAGTTTATATCTATTTCCATGACGCGAATGGAATTTCCGTTTCCGAGGGCAAGCTTTTCCAAGACGGGCTATGGGCGCTTTTTCCGGCACAGGCGGCGGTCGCGAAACTTGTCGTCGATGCGGAGGCCGAGCGCGATGTCTTCCAATTTCTTGTCATGGTTAAATCCGCGGCGCGTTCGGAAATCGTAGCCAACGGATATTATATAGGAGGCAAAATACACTATGGCCCGTGGATCAGCGCGTCGTATTCAATCGCGGGCGATGTCATGACCCTTGACGTTTCCAATTATCCCGCTTCTTTGAAAACAACAATGGAAATAGAAAACGTTCCAGAATATGCGCGCGTGGTCGGAGCGCAGAGCGAAGGCGACGGAGTGTGGAAACTACGCGCATCGAGCCTTATCCGAACTGTGCGCGTTAAGGTGGATTCGGAACGCGGGGACAAACTCAACCTAGGCATAGTAGGATTCAAGAAGGGATCGCCGAACTTCAAAAGCAACTTCAACATACTCGCGAATTTCGACGCGCCTAGGGGATATCCGCGCAAGTATCAGGAAATCAAAATCGATCTTAGCAAGGTCGTAAAATCCGAATTGCCGCGCGTCAAGAACTATATCGTCTCGATACATTCCTCGAACGAAAACTTCTGTGTCGAAGGGTTCGACCTTGTCGGCGACAAGTGGGTCAGCCGCGACAACCATAAATCCATCACGATACACAATTTCGAAGAGGCAGGAAAACCGCTTGAGCTTATGTTCAACTTCATCGCCGAGAGCAAGAACAAAATCGAGGTCAAGTCGAAGCTAGTCAAACTGGATTCCAAAAACATAATCTCGCATTTCAAGGACTATACTTCATGCGCCCGCTGTCGCCACGCGCACAAGTGCAAGATGTTCAAGGATTTCATGGGATATGTCGGACACACTACGATACTGCGGCAGATTGTGGCGCATTCGTGATTTTCTATTGAGTTGCGCCGAACGTTTCGTTCATCAAAAAATCGCTGAAGGAATAAACGCGAGAAATGGTGATGAGCTTAAGATACTCCAGCCGATCGTAGAGTTTGTGTTTTTTCAAAAACTCGTAGGCAAGCCATGTTGTCTCCATGTTGTTGCCATAGAATTCGGCGAGGCTTTTCAAACCGCTTGTAAGCGAGTTGTGCCGCATGAAGTGCGTGTATAGAGGGCGGTGCACAACCGATAGGCGTTTCGCGGCAAGCAGATAGCGCAGCGTGAAGTCCGTATCCTCGCTTGTCTTTAGAACTTCGTTGAAACGAATGTCGTATTTCTTCAATATGTCGCGGCGGAAAATCTTGTTATACACCATCGCGTTTACGAACACCATGGCCGGGCTTTTCGCCAGGTCGTAGACGTCGTTTTTGAGCATGCGGTTGACATAGCTTATCTCGATCGCGGCCCAGCGCGAGCTGTAGCCGTTCTCGAGCTTGATATTGACCTGGCACATCGCGACGTCGGATTTGTGCCGCTCTATGTTCGCGACCATGGTCGAGATGAAGTCCATTTCCACTATATCGTCCGAGTCGACGAACATCACGTATTTGCCGCGCGCACGGTCAAGCCCAAGATTCCTTGCCGCCGCTGCGCCCATGTTTTTTTCCGAGTGAACGACGACGGCTCTTTCATCGAAGCGCAAAGCATCGTCAAGCACGGCGCCGGTATTGTCGGTCGACGCGTCGTTTACAAATATAAGCTCGAAGTTGGAATAGTCCTGGCATACAAGGGCGTTTATGCAATTAAGGACATGGGTCCCGACATTATAGCAAGGGACAATCAAGCTTACCTTTGGTGCGCGTTTCAAGATGCTCATCGGTTGTCCTCGTTTCTTATATACATATACTCCTGAAGCAATTCGGGGAAGCGGAGGTATTCCGGTATAAGCCAGGTATTGAGGATGGATTTGTATATCGAAAGTTCATTTAGAAGCTGCGCATGTTGGGGCGATCCAACCGGCGCGGCCATCGCCGTTTGACGCAGTGCGAAAAAATTCTCCCACATTTCGCGGAGCAGCTCCATGCTAAGGCCGTTTTTAAGGACGTTCGCCGAACCGCCCTTGGTAAAAATATCCCTTAGGTCCAGGCTCATAGAATGGACAAGTTGGTTAAGCATTTTTCGATCCTTTGAGATAGTAGTATAAAAGCGAGGCGCCGAAGCCGGTCGGGCCGGCCGGAGAGAGCAGGTGGTGCGCCTTTGCCGATGCGTCGTCCACGCTTGCGATGTCGAGGTGCGCCCAAGGAGTGTCGCCGCAGAAGGCGTGCACGAATTCCGCGCCGGTCGAGGAGCCGCCATAGCTTGTGCCAGCGTAGTTCGCTATGTCAGCGACGTCCGATTTGTTCATGTCGGCGAAGGCTTTGCCGGCCGGGAGGCGCCAACAACGCTCGCCGCATGCGTCGCCCGCCGCTAGGATTTGTTCGCACAATTTATCGTCATTCGTGAAAAGGCCGGCGTATTGGTCGGCAAGCGATATGCGAGCCGCGCCGGTAAGCGTCGCTATGTCGACTATGCGCGCGGGTTTGAAACGCTTGATTCCGTATGCGGCGCAATCGCCAAGAACCATGCGGCCCTCGGCGTCGGTGTCGATGATTTCGACCGTTTTGCCGGAATAGGATTTGATTATGTCGGTGGGTTTGAACGCCGCTCCGTCGGGCATGGATTCTACCATGCCTATGATACCGACCACGTTCGTCTTTAGTTTTGCGCGTGCGGCAAGGCGCATGGCGGCAAGCACGCATGCCGCGCCGGTCATGTCGGCGTGCATGTTGGTCATGCCTCCTTTGGGCGGCTTGATATTGACGCCGCCGGAATCGAAGCATAGGCCCTTGCCCACAAGCAGGTTGTTTATCGTCCTGCTTTTCGTGTCGCCCATGTGCGTCATGACGGCGACGTATGGTTTATTTGGCGAGCCCTGACCTACTGCAAGTATCAGGTTCATGTTTAATTTCTTAAGCTGAGCCTCGTCCAGGATTTCGATTTTAAGGCCGAGTTTGGCGGCGTCCTTGGCGTGGGCTGCGAATGCGCGCGGAGTTAGTATATTGGCCGGTTCGTTCGAGAGGTCGCGCGCGAAGATAGCTTCTTCGACAAGGGCTTGCAGGTCGGATTTTTTTATAGCGTTCGCGTGTGCGCCAAGGACGGCGAGGTTCGTCAATTTCGTTTTCTTTTCGGATTTGTATTTATCGAATTTGTATGCCCTTATCGCGGTGGCGTAAGTTATCCAATAGATATCGTCCAGGTCGAGTTTTTGCGATATGTTGATCTGTGCGTCGGCGATTTCAAGCGCTATGAGTTTAGCGCCGATCGCGCCGCCGATTTTGCGGGTGTCGAGTTTATCTTTTTTCGAGCCGAGGCCGGCAAGCAAAACGTTGTCGTCGGGGAAGTGCATTACTTCGCCCTGTTCGGCCTTGAACTTAGCATTCGCGGCGGCGGTCGAGAAGGATTTGTCCTTTAATTCTTCTTTGTAGATTGCTTGAATTTCAAGCTCGGTATTCGAATGCGTGTATGTGAGTTTTACCATTTGTCCCCCTTAGTGTTTCAATAATTTTTCGGCGGCGGCAAGCGCTTCGGCCGTGATTTTTTCGTTCGAGATTATGCGGGCGATTTCGCGCACGCGCGTCTTGGCGTCGAGGTGCATGACCTCGGTGATAGTCTTTTTATTTTCGGTGTCGGCGGTTTTGATTACCTTGAAATGCGAATCGCCGAAGCTTGCGACCTGAGGGCTGTGGGTTATCACAAGCGTTTGCATTTTCGTGCCGAGCTTTGAGAGCCTCTCTCCGACCGCGTTCGACGTTGCGCCCGAGATGCCCGTGTCCACCTCGTCGAAAATCATGGTGATGGGGTAGGAGCTTACGAGCAGGACTACTTTGAGCGCAAGCATGAATCGCGACATTTCTCCGCCAGATGCGATTTTAGCAAGCGGTGCGGGTTTGCCGCCGAAGTTGGTTGCGCCGGTGAAGGCCGCCGAGTCTATGCCGCGCGCGCTTGGTTTTGCGGGCGATATATCCACTGTGAATGTGGCGGCGGCGAGTTTTAGCGGTGCCAGTTCCGCCATGACCTTGGCGGATAAATCGAGCGCGGATTTTTTGCGGGCGGCGGATAAATCCTCGGCGATCCTGGTGAAGGCGGCGCGGAGTTTCTCGACCTCGGCCTCTTTCTTTTTCAATGTTTCGTCGGAATTGGAAATGTTTGCGAGCGTGTCCTTCATGTTTTTGAGCAGCGCGGGCAACTCGTCGGGCGTGGTGCGATGCTTGCGCGCAAGCTCGCGGAGTTTGAAAAGGCGTGCTTCGGTTTCCTCGAGCGTGCGAGTATCATTCGCTGGCGCAAGTTTTTCAAGCGCGGCGTGCGCGTCGTTGATAAGCGTTTCGGCGGCCTCGAGATTTTCAATAATGGATTTTATTTTTGCATTATCCTTCACGCGGGCAAGTTGCGCGGCGGCGTCGGCAAGCGGCTTGTCGGGCGAATGCCCAAGTTTTGAGAGCGCGTCCGAAATCGCGGCGGAGGCTTTCTCGTTTTGCATAAGATTCCTGCGCGTGGAATCGAGTTCGGATTCTTCGCCGGCGCGGATGGGCGCGAGGGTTTGAAGCTCGTCGAAATTGTATCGCAGATAATCCTCGTCCGCACGCGCCTTCGCAAAATCCGCGCGCATGGTTTCAAGTTCGCCCTCGGCCGCGGATAATTTCGCATACGCCGCCGCGGTCTTTTCAAGGAGCTTGGCGTTGCCGGCATACTTGTCCAAAATCTCGAGGTGTTTTGCGGCGTTCAACAACGCCTGGTTATCGAACTGGCCGTGGATTTCGACAAGGGTTTCGCCGATGGCCGCCGCGACTTGCGCCGACACGGGAATGTCGTTGATGAATATTTTGCCTTTGCCGTCGCGTGAGATTGTCCGGCGGAAGTCGAGTTCGGTGTCGGCCGGAATTTCATGTTCGGCCAAAATCGCGCGCGCCGGGTGGTCGGGTTTCAAATTAAAGCTTAGCGCGACCGTCGCCTGTTCGGCCTTGGTTTGAATAATCTTCGCATCGGCCTTGGCACCAAGCGCGAACGCGACCGCGTCAAGCAATATGCTTTTGCCCGCGCCGGTTTCGCCGGTCAGCACGCTCATCTTGTGCCCAAGCGAGAGGTGCAGCGATTCGATTAAAATAAAATTCTTGATGTCGATGGAGGTCAGCACGCGTCAATCCTTCTTGATAACCGAATGGACTATTCGCGTCATTTTAAGTTCTGATACAATGGAATTCAGCTGTTCGATATTCGAAATTTCGAGGGTCAACGACACCGTGATAAGGTCGATGGTTTTCGATATGATGCGAATGTCGCTTACGGGCGCGTCGTGTTTGGCAAGCGTGGACGTGATTTTCGAGAGCGCGTCAATCTTGTTCGATACGATGACCGTCATGGTGGTCAGGAAGTGCATGTCCGGGCCGAACGCGCAGTCCTCCCACGAGATGTTCATCAATCGCGCGGGGTCGGCCTTGTCAAGCGAGGCGCAGGTCGCCTTGTGTATCGCAATGCCCTTGCCGGTGTGCACGATGGCGCGGATCTTGTCGCTTGGCAACGGGTGGCAACACCTTGCGAATAAAATCGGAATGTTGGCCAGCGAGCCAGATATACTCTGGTTCTTCTTGCGGTTCTTGATCTCCTCGATAAAATAATCGAAGCTTGTATGCTTTTGCGAGTTCGACGATTTTTCGCGGATTTCGGGGAACTGTTGGCAAAGCACGGCGTGCGGTATCACCTCGAGCGAGCCGACCGCGATGAAAAGCTCCTCTTTGGAATTCATCTTGAAGTGTTTGATTATTTCCTCGTCAAGTTCGTTCGGGTTGAAGGCCTTGCCCTCTTTCTTATACGCGATGTCCAACATCTGTAGTCCCTTGTTGGTCAAGAACGGCTTGTCCTTTTCCTTGAGGAATTTTCTTATCGCCGTTTTAGCGCGGTTGGTCTTGACCCATTTTTCCCAATCGGTGGCGGGGAATTGCTGTTTGCTGGTAAGGATTTCCACTTCGTCGCCGTTTTTGAGCTCGCGCCTTATACTCGCAATCGCGCCGTTGATTTTGGCACCTACGCAGGAATTGCCAAGCGAGGAGTGAACCGAATAGGCGAAGTCGAGGACTATCGCGCCCTTGGGCAGCTGGACCAAATCGTTGTCCCTGGAGAACACGAACACGGAATCAAGATATGCGTCAAGCTGCGTCTTTTCGATCAAATCGGGCGAGCCGGGATTGGTGGATACCTCGGTCAATATATCCTTGAGCCACGTAAAATCGGCGGGATTCTTTGACGCCTTGCCCTGTTTGTATGCCCAGTGCGCGGCGTATCCGAACTGCGCTATGTCGTCCATCTCGGGAGTGGCGATCTGGATCTCGGTCCTTTTGGTCATTGGGCCGATGACGGTCGTGTGTATAGCGCGATAGCCGTTCGGCTTGGGATTCGAAATATAATCCTTAAATCTATTCGGCACGATCTTGTAGCAAGAATGCAGCATGCCCAAAACCTTATAGCAATCGTTCGGAGTCGGCGTGATTATGCGGAACGCCAAGAGGTCGAAGATGTCGGAGAACGACTTGTTCTTTTTGACCATCTTGTTCCAAACGGAAAACGGAGTTTTGGTGCGGCCGGTGATCTGTGCGGTAAGTTTGTGTTCGAAGGCGTTGTGGGTAAGCTCGGCGATGATGTCCGAGGTGATCTTGTCCTTGTCGTGGCCCTTTAGCAGTTCCTCGAGCCGGCCATGAATGAACGCGTATTCCTTGGGCTCGAGTTCGCGGAAACATCTGTCCTCCATGGCATTAAGGATCTCGTGCATGCCGATGCGCTGGGCAAGCGGGATAAAGATGTTGCGGGTTTCAAGCGCGATGCGTTGGCGCGACTCGGGCCTTTTTTTGCCATCGAGCGTCAAGATATTGTGATAGCGGTCAATGATTTTCAAAATCAGCGAGCGAATGTCGCCGGAAATCGCGATGATGAAATTCGCATAGTTCTTTGCGTCGATTTGTTTTTTAAGCTTCTTCTTGTCGATGTGGATTTTGGTCAGGCCCTTGACCAACATCGCAACCGTAGGGCCGAAGGTGTCGGATATTTTTTCAAGCGAGGTGCCCGTATCCTCGATCGTGTCGTGAAGAAGCGCGGTGATCACCGAATCGACGTCCATGTGGTATTGGCTTGCCGCGGTTATCGCGACCGCCAGGGGATGTTCGAAATAGGCTTCGCCCGACTCGCGTTTCTGGCCGTGGTGGACGCTTTGCGCGAACTCGTAGGCTTTCTCTATCCTCGCCTTGTTCTCGGCCGAAATGTTCGGCGTATAGGAGGCGACGATGTCTACAAGTTCGGATTTGCTGATCATACATATAATTTAGGGCTTAAAGCACCAAAAATCAAGGGTAAAAACTCGTGAAATCCGGCGCATACTAGCCTTTCATAAAAATTAAAAAGCATGGAACATCAAGTCCATTCTGCTTTTTAATTTTTACTCCAAGGCTTCGTAATCGCTCGAATTTGACGAGTTTGTCGGGCTGAAGGTTATGTGATGAGACTAATTATCCCCATACCTCATGATTATATGCGACACGGGAACCACGGTAATCCCGCGGCCGGGCGCCTTTTTCAGCCAATCTTTGAGTATCGCGATCGTATTTGGGCGGGGGTGTCCGATGGCGACGGCGTATCCGCGCTTGCGAGCGATAGTTTCAAGCGCGTCGAATGCGGCCGCTATTTTCTCGGGCTCGTTAGAGTCGTCCAAAAACACATCGCGAATCGCGAATTTCATATTCAGCCGGACGGCAAGCCTTGCGCTTGGCGTGTTCGAGGTGGTTAAGGAATCAACAAACGCAAGGCCGTTTTTATGCAGATGCTCGAGGAGAGAGAACATCTGCGACCTATCGGCCGTGAACCTTGACCCCATGTGGTTATTGATCCCGATGAAGCCGGTAAGGTGGTCGGTCATGCGGCGGAGTGTCCTTATATTATCGCTTGCGGATTTGCGCGTGCTGAGGTGCGGGCCGCCGTAGTTATAGGTATCCGAGAGCGCCTCCATCGGCACGTGGAGCAGGACCTCTTTGTGCCGCGCGCGGGCGTTGTCGATCTGTGCCTGAAGATTAGGGGCGGAGGTTAGGAAGGCCACGGTCAGCGGCGCGTCGAGCTCGAGAATCTTTTGCGAATTGATCATATTCTCGCCCATATCGTCGATGATGATCGCCACCATCGGAGGTTTCGGCGTGTTTGCGAGTCGGAGGCGGAAGCGCTCGAACGGCGTTATATCAGTAGGCGTCGGCTTGGGCTTGGGCTGTGGTTTTTCCTCGACCGGTTCGGCCATGTGATCATAATAGCGGACGATTGGTTTTTGGGGCTCGGGCTCGTAATGTTCGACCATATCGCGCGTTAGCAGGAGCGAGATCAGCGTGCCGAACGCAAGAAGCGAGATCAGAGAAAAAAACAGGATCGCGGGTGAAAGCCCGAGGGTGTCGAACACTTTCCTTAGCCCCGATTTTCGCACGGTTTTTTTCATCAGAAGTTGAAGTCCTGGACCTGGAAGGTTCGTCTGGCCTCGTCGGCGGCGAACTTAAGGTCGGCGGCGAACTGTTGGAGCGAGGAGAGCGTGATGCGGCCGAAGTGCGCCTCGAGCATGGGGGCGGAATCGTCCTCGGGGTCAAGCTGCCAGCGGTTCGGCGGGACGTTCGGCTGGCCGTATTTCATGGTCAAAGCATACCAGAACGCGCGCCTTCGCTCTTCGCGCTGGTATTGGAAATTAAGCGCGGTGCCCTGGCGCTTGTCGATATTGTTTTCGTATTCGATCTTCCAGACCGTATGGTTGCTTACGGGAGATACAAAATGCGTTATCAGCGTTTCGTTGTTTTCTTTCCTGAATGTAAGTTTGGAAATGAACCGCATCTTTTCGGATTTGGCGAGGCCCTCAATACAGTTCGCAAGCTGGTTTGGTATGACTATGTTGCGGGCGCGGCAGACGGAATCGTAGTTGAAGCGGAATTCTTGCGGTATGTCGTAATCCACCGTGGCGAGGCGGAATTTCGCCTCTTTCGCGGCTTCGCGCACCTCCTCGTAATTCATGCCAAGCCTTATGCCCGCTATGTCGAAATGGCGGACGCGGAGGTATTTGCCGGCGTCGGGGTCGGGCTCGGCGTTCGGATCTATATAGTCCTCGATATAAAACGCGTCGTCGTCGGGGAAGTCGTCCCAGAAGTCGTCTTCGTCGTCCCACCACTGTGCCGGCGCCGCAAGCGGGACGATTATGAACATCAGCACAAGAAGATATTTCAGCCTTTGCATAGTTTCCCCAGCATGCTTACGCGTTTTTTATACCTGGGATCCGCGGTGTTGAATTCGGAATTCAAAAAGCGCTTTACGAATTTGAGGTTTTTTGCGCGCGAGAAATAGTCGGCGGCAAGCACCGCCACGTTCGCGTCGTCGTCGCGGCGGGCGCGCATCACCGCCTTGTCGTTGAAAAGGATTGCCGCGCGGACGTGTGGGAAGCGGTTGGCGGCGATCGTCATGCCTATGCCGTTTCGGCAGGCGAGGATTCCGACAGAGTGCTTGTCGGCGGATAAAAATTTCGCGACCGCGGCGGCGTATTTCGGGAAGTCCGTGCGCTCGGAGCTTGAGGGGCCGAGATCATAGATGTCGTAATCCTTGGCAAGTTTGAGTTTGAGGTATTCCTTGAGCCCATAGCCCCCGTGGTCGGATGCGATAGCTATTTTCAACCTCTCCCTTTTGGCCATTTACTCCCTCTTTTGTTTCAGGTCGCCGTTGACGAACGCGCCGGTTTCGATCGAGATGTCGCCGTGGATTATGTTGCCGTTTATTTTCGCGCTTGCGCCAAGGAAAACAGATTTCGCGATGATGTTGCCCTCGACCGTGCCGTATACCGCTATCTTGTCCGCCTTGATGGCCGAGGATTTGACGAAGCCGTTAAGGCCGATGATAAGCGTCGATACGTTGATTTGGCCGTCAAACGAGCCGTCGATGTATACTTCTTCGGTAGAAGTAAGCGAGCCCGAGATTTTCATCGAGGTGCCGATGACGCTGCTTGATGTGGTCTTTTTGGAAAATCCGAACATGTCAGTTTGCCTTTGCTGCGGTTATAAACGAATAGGGGTTGATGGGCCGGCCTTCGAAGCGGAGTTCGTAGTGCAAGTGGTCGGCGGTCGAGCGGCCGGTCGAGCCGGCAAGGCCGATCACAACGTCCTTTTCGATTAGGTCGCCCTTTTTCACGTGTATCTCGCTTAGGTGCGCATAGATCGAGGTGAAGCCCATGCCGTGATAGACCTCGACGGTAAGGCCATAGTCGCCGCGGTTGCCGGAGTATATCACGCGGCCGCGGCCGGTCGAGTAAAACGGCGTGCCGGTCTTGCCGCTAAAGTCTATGCCGGTGTGCATAGCGGGAACGCCAAGGAAGGGGTCGGTGCGCGTGCCGAACGGCGAGGTTATGCGGCCGCCGCGAACGGGCGTGCCGATGGGAAGCATCTCGGCGGCGCGGGAGAGGCCCTCCCACGTATTGATCCTTGCCGCCGCTTCGGCGAATTCTTTCCTGAGGTTCTCGTCGTCAAGCGTGGGCATGGCCACGGGCACGAATTGGCCGCCGAGGCCGTCCTGTTTTTCGCCCTTGGCGCGGTTGATCAATTTCTGCCTGTCCCTTAGGCCGATTTGGCCGAGGATCGTGTTTATTCGGCCCAAAAGGGTTTCGAGCGTGCCGATCTGGCCGTCGGAAAGCGCCACAATCTTATCAATCAGGTTAGATTGGTAATCGCGCATGTCGATAATCGCGTTTTCAAGCCGGGTGTTGCGGCGGCGAAGCTGGATATTCTCGTTGACTATGATCTTGTTTTCGATCGCAAGCTTGCTTAGGTCCGCGCCGCCGGCAGAGCCCGTGCCCGAGCCGGCCTCGGTATATTCGGCCAAAGAATCGCCCGCGAACTGAAGCTCGGCAGAAAGGAGCATTTTATCGCGCAGGAGCTGCTCGCGCCGATTCCTATCCAGGTTGTCGTTTTTCGAGAGCAGGTCTATGACTTCGCGGTATTGCCGGTCGATTTTGACGTTGATATTTTGGATAGTGTCGCGATAGGCCTTGGCCGCTTCGGCATTTTGTTTGAGCTTGTCGTTGGCGCGGTCGATCTCGTCGTTTTTGGCGGCTATGATTTCGTCGAACGAAGTATATACGTGGCTTACCTTGGCGATCCACCATGCAGCGGCGCCAAGCGCCAGAGTCATAATTATTATCGACCAGAACGGGAAGGATATGCGGGTAAGCGAGCCATGGCGCTCGACAATAACCGTTCGTGGTGCGGCAAGGCGGGCGCAGGCATCGGCAAACCTTGACCTAAGCCGGTTCTTGAACGGATTCTTCATAAGTTGGACTTTGCTCATCTCTTGGGAATTATAGCAAGCGGGCGTGGCAGGGTCAAGGCTAAAAATCCTTTTTTAATGAAGGGGTTGACAGTAGATTTTATGCGACTTTTCTGTCTTTTTCGGATGTGCGGCCGCGCATGCGATTTTGGTTGCCGTTGGTATATAGTTTTATGCGGCAGATGTTGGCGGCGTCGGTCACCTTGGTAAACTTGTTGTTATTTTTCACGAAGTCGAGGAATTCGTTAGGGATAGGCTTGAACGGTTCGTCGCCGGCCTTGACGAGCTTAGGGTTCATGGTTGCCTTGAAATGTTCGTTGATATGACGAACAAGCGTTGCGAACTTTTCGAAAATCTCGCACTTTATGTTGTTTCCGGCGTTGCAGATGTCAAGGACAAGCTTGTTGCCGCGCTCGTTCCAGCCCTCGGGCCCGTAATTGTAAAGCTGCGTGGATTCATCGCCGGCGGCTTTGGCAAAATTGGAGGCCACCGAGGTATAGGAAAGGACTTCGAAGACGAAGGCGACGGGGCCTTCCTGTTCGTATGCGTCTGTCATCATGAACTGCATAGTTCTTCTCCCTTTCTCCTGGGAGGAGTATATCACAATTTTCGAATCGTGGCAATAGGGCGATTCGAATTTTTTTGATTTATTTTCTTACCGGTGGAAGGATCTTCATTTCGCAGCGTTTGCAATCGAAGGAAAGGGGGAAAAGCGTGCCGCGCTGGTCCTTGAGCTGTAGTTCGACGGGCTTTTTACAGATGCCGAGCGCGTGCTTGATGCAATACTTGGTGTGCATAAGGAAGGGCAGGGGAGTTTTTTCGACCTTTGCCCCGCAGGATTCATAAAACTTCTTTGCAAGCCGGTTGGCGACGTTGGCGGTGGCGTCGAGAGTTTTATCGGGGTATGGCGCGGGGGAGATTTTTTTCGCCGGCTCGCGTTTGTAGTTTTCTATGCGATGCGTCATAAGTGCCGCGAATGTTTCGTTTCGTAGCGCGTTGAGCGTGGACAATGGGAAGAATGGTATATGTTTGAAATCCGTCTTGAACTCGGCGATATAAAAATCGGTGTTGGTTGTTTTTGCGAACTGCGTTTTTATATTTTCGAAAGCTTTGTCCGCGTCCTTGGCGGGGTCGGCGGCGGGCAGGGGGACTATGATTTTGTTGCCGTCGGCGTCGGTGGCGACGATTTCCTTGTCGTTGATGGCGATGTTGACGGCAAGGCGGCGGCGTGTTTTGGATTTTTCAAGCTGGCGTTCGAATTCGGCGTCGAAATTCCTGTAAATCTTCATGCCGGGGCGAAGGCCCTGTAGATCCCGAGCGAAGACTTTGCCGTCGTCGACCTTGTTGATAAGGAAGCCTTTTAGTTCGCCCTCGACCTCGAAGCAGATTCCGTCCTGAGAATGCAGCGGCGCGCCCTCGTATTCAAAGAAAACCTTGCCGGATTTTTTGACTGAGCCTACAAATTCACCCATGGATTTCGGTGTGGCGAAGTTGTGTATCGGCTCGCGCTTGGCGTTCAAAAAATATTCGCTGAACTGTCTGTTGAACGACTTGGCCGGGTCGGGAGCGAAGTCGTATTCTATCTTGCCGCTTGATGCGTGTCGCGCGAATTTGCCTATGGCTGTCCTATATGCGGCCGCAAGGTTCTTTACATAGGAAATATCCTTTAGCCGCCCCTCGATTTTGAACGAGGTTATGCCTGCGTCGGCGAGGCCTTCCAGTTTATCAATCGCGCGGAAATCTTTTAGGGATAGCGCGAATTTGTTATCGATCAACGCTTTGCCCTCGGAATCAACCACGCTATATTTCATGCGGCAGAGCTGGGCGCATTCGCCACGGTTGGCGCTACGCCTGGCGCAATATTCGCTTAGGTAGCATTGGCCCGAATAGGACACGCAAAGCGCGCCGTGGGCGAAGGATTCCAAATCGACTTTGGTTTGTTTCTTTATATCGGCGATTTCGCCTAGCGATAATTCGCGGGCGAGTATCACGCGGCTTGCTCCGATTTGTTCCAACCATTTGACTTTCGCTGCGTCGCGGCTATCGCATTGGGTCGAGGCGAAAAGCGGGACATTCGGGAAATCAGAATCGTTCGCGGCCATTTCGAAGAACGCCATGTCCTGGACTATGAACGCGTCCGCTCCGGCGTTTGCGAGTTCTTGCGCCAGTTTTTTCGCCTGCGCCAATTCGTCGTCATATAGAATCGTGTTGAGCGTGATATAGACCTTGGCGTTAAATTTGTGGGCGTGGGCGGAGACCTCGGCTATGTCCTCGATCGTGTTGCCGGCCGCCGCGCGTGCCCCGAACTTGGGCGCGCCCATGTATACCGCGTCCGCGCCGAAGTCAATCGCGGCGATGGCTGTGGCTTTGTCCTTCGCGGGACACAAAAGTTCGATGGTTCGCATGGGGGTTATTATACCATATCTTTCATGGTGCGGCTAGAGGGAATCGAACCCTCGACTCGAGCTTGGAAGGCTTGCATTTTACCATTAAACTACAGCCGCACAGGGAGAAATAATAATGGATTTCAAAAGATTTGCAAGGGTAAAAATTACCCGACCACACTCTTTATATACTTATAATCTTCCGGAAGCGAGGCGATGAAGTTTTCCTTTATGCGGAGCGTAGGGAGTAAATCGCTACGCGGATCGAAGAGCTTGCCGGATTTAAGGCCGCGCATCTCGACGCCCGCGTGGTGAAGCGCGGTAAGCGCGCCCGCCATGTCCCAAAAGTATGCTTTGAACCTATAGGCCGCGACTTTGCCCGTGGCTACATACATCAAGCTTAGAATCGCCGAATAGAAATTCAGCGCGAACATCTTATCCGAGTCGTAATTTTTATTAGGCACTGCGCTTGGCTGAAAATTCGTAAGCAGTATCGGCGGCGTCGCGCAGCGTCCCTTCTTGATTTCGGTTTTGCGGCCGCGCTCGATCGAGTATGCCTTCTTGTCGTCGGCGTAGACCAAGAAATCGAGTGCTGGCGCGAAGGCGACTCCGGCCACGGGTTTTATGCCCTTGAAAACGCCGATGGAAACCACCCAATTCGGAAGGCCGGCGGAATAGGGCAGCGTGCCGTCAAGCGGATCTAGGACGAAGGTATATTCGTGTTCCATCATTCTTGCTACGGGATCGGCAGAGCGGGTTTCCGTGGTCTCCTCGTCGATGATAAAATAGTCGATCTTGGCGAAATTTTCGCGCGCGAATTTGTGGAATCGGCGTGTAAGCTCGAGGTCGATTTTGGTTATGGTGTCGACCACGGACGCGGATTTGTAAGCCGAGCACGAGAAGTCGATTTTGCCCTGCTGTTTAAGCGCGTATTCGCCCGCGGCGTGTGCGAAGTCGAGGAGTTTTTTTGCGATGGCACTAGGTTGCATTGTGGTAGACCTCCTGAACATCGTCGTCGTCCTCGAGCGCGCCGATAAAATTTTCCAAGCTGGCGTAGGCTTCTTCGGTAAGCTCGTTCGTTAGCTTCGGTGTCCATACGATTTTCGCGGACTCGGGCTCGCCGTATTTTTCCAATGCTTTTAATAGCGCGCCGTAGTTTGGAATTTCGCAGGTGATCATGTAATGCCCGTCCTCCTCCTCTACGTCCAACGCTCCGGCTTCGAGCGCGGTTTCGAAGATCGCGTCGAAGGGCGCGACGCTTGATTTATAAACGAACAATCCGACGTGGTTGAAGTTGAACGACACGGACCCGTCCGCTCCCATGTTGCCGCCGTTTTTCGAGAATGTGGCGCGGACGTTGGCGGCGGTTCTGTTTTTATTATCGGTCAAGCATTCGACGATGATCGAAACTCCGCCGGGAGCGTAGCCTTCGTATCGGATTTCGCTATAGTCGCCCTCGCTCGAGTTAGGGCCGCCGCGCGCCACCGCCCGTTTGATATTGTCGTTGGGCATGGAAACCTTCCTGGCGGCAAGTATCGCCATTCTGAGGCGCGGATTCGAATCGGGATTCGGGTCGCCAAGCTTGGCCGCAATCGTGATTTCCTTGGCTAGTTTGGTGAAAAGGTTTCCGCGTTTGGCATCAAGCGCAGCCTTTTTGTGTTTAGTTGTTGCCCACTTACTATGTCCGGCCATAATTATATCCTTAGCGCCTCGTGATTTTGCACGAATGAGCGGCGCTTCCCGCAGGTAAGTTTTTCGGTCATGTATGTCTAGATACACTCCCTTAAACCTTCCTTTGGAAGCTTGCTCCTCGCACAAACTGACGAGGCTTTGTTATTTTCTCAATTATATTCCACAATAGATTCCGGGTCAAGCCCGGAATGACGAAAGA
Source organism: Alphaproteobacteria bacterium (assembly GCA_009785175.1). Classification (GTDB taxonomy): domain Bacteria; phylum Pseudomonadota; class Alphaproteobacteria; order Rs-D84; family CACZYB01; genus WQWV01. The sequence continues at coordinate 9,753 of WQWV01000004.1, read as the reverse complement.
GGCGCCCGGGATGACAGCATAGGGGGCGTCAATCGGATTTGAAATTGCCGCCCTCGATACGAACAACGCGGGGGAATTTTTGCGCCAGCGCAGGCTTGTGAATCGAGGCGATAATCGTCTTGTTCTTGAAGTGCTTGAAAAGGCCGTCGTAGATGATCTCCTCGTTCGCGGAATCTATGCTGGATGTCGACTCGTCCATCAGAATTATATCCGACGCGCTTGCCGCCAAGATGTTGCGAGCGAGCGCAAGACGCTGCCTTTCGCCGCCGGAAAAATTCGCGCCGCGTTCGTTGACCATCGTATCAAGTCCGTTCGGGAGCTTCGTTAAAACCTGGTCGAAACGCGCAAGTTTTACCGCGCGGTCGATGTCGGCGGGCGAGTAATCAAGGCCCATCGTGATGTTGTATCGCACCGTGTCTTCGAAGACCTCGGGATCCTGCAACATAAGCGTTGTCATCGAGGCGAACGAGCCAAGGCTTTTCATCGGGCGGCCGTCGATTTTAAGCTGGCCGCGCCCCTGTTTCGTAAGACCGCGGAGCATCAGAAGGAAGCTCGACTTGCCGGTGCCAGACTCGCCCATAAGCGCTATCTTCTCGCCGCGTTTGAACGTGAACGCAGCGTTGTTCAAAAGCAACTTCTTGCTTTTGTCGTGCGAGAATTTCAACTTGTCAAGGCTTGCCGTGCGCCAATCGAAACGCCCCAGTTTGGGCAACTTCAATTTCTTCGCCTGGTCTATTATGCCGGCGTTTTCCATCTGCGCGCGCGCCTCGAGCAGTTTTTGATGCACTCCGTCGAGATCATAAAACGACTGCCCTATCTTTTGACCGAAAAGAAGTATCGCCGTTAATGCGCCGATGTCGACAGCGGTGCCCGAGCTGACACTTGCGTATATAAAATACGACACGAGGCCGACTTTCAAAAACATAAGCGAAAAGCTGTTCTTGGTCATCTTCAGCTGGTTCCAGAAGCCCCAGGCCATGACCGTCGGGCGCTCGCCGCTTGCCACTTTGGAATCAAGCTTCTTGTCGGTTTGCTTGCCAAGGCGAAGAACAAGAATGCTTCGCATATTCCCGATGAAGTCGAAAAGCGCGGCCGAGATGCGGTTGTTCGCCTCGATAGTTTTTTTTACCTGTTCGTTTATGCGGCGGTTTATCAAGTTCGACGTCATAAGGAAGACGAACAGTATGCCGATCGTAATCAACCCTATGCGCCAATCGATGAAAAGTATTCCCGCGATGGAGCCGAAAAGGTGTATGAATATCTTGATGCACTGGTTCTGAAAATCCTGAACGAAACTGAACAACGAGTTCGAGGCGTTGTTGATGCGGTTTATCACTCCGCCGCTGTGGTTGTTTTGATGCCAGTCCATGGAAAGCGCGGAGAGTTTTTTATACGACTTGCTGATGAACCTCGACTTGACCTTGTAGGCAAGCGCGGTGCAGATAAAAAATGTCGGGCGGAAGATTATGTTATAGCCGAAGAATATGCCGGCCCATAGACAGAGGAGAGGGGCTACGTTGCCAAGCATATCATTTGGTGCGCTTTGTTGGAGCGTGTTTATGACGTTGGCCATGATTATCGGTTCCAAGACATTCAGGCCATGGGCGACAAAGAACGCGAACGATATTGCTATCGCTTGGCGTCGCCGGCCGTATGCCGCTTTCCAGTATTGTGCCGAAAGATAGAATAGGGCGCCCATGGTCGTAGTCCTCCGTGGGTATTATAGCCTATTTTGGAGGGCAAGTAAACATATCCCTGTCATACCGGGCTTGCCCCGGTATCCAGTTAGCTTGGATTCCGGCTTCCGCCTTCGCGCGAGGCTTCGGCGGACATGCGGTGGCCGGAATGACGAGAGGGGTGGCTACGCAAGGACGGCGCCTTTTTCGATGCGCACGATGCGGCCGAATTTGGCGGCCATCGCCGGCTTGTGCACCGCGGCGATTATCGTCTTGTCCCCAAACTCGCTTAGCAGCGCGTCATAGATGAGGCTTTCGTTTTCCACGTCGACGCTCGATGTAATCTCGTCCATAAGGATAATGTCGGAATCGCGCGCGGACAGGATATTCCTTGCAAGCGCCAGGCGCTGGCGTTCGCCGCCGGAAAGGTTCACGCCCTTTTCGCGTATATCGGTTTCAAGGCCGTGCGGCAGCTTTTTTATAACCTGGTCGAACCTAGAGAGCCTTAGCGCGCGTGCAATTTCGGCGTCCGTGTAATCAAGGCCCATGGTGATATTATAGCGTATCGTATTCTCGAAGACCTCGGGGTCCTGGAGCATAAGCGTAGTGATTGACGAGAGCGCGCCGATGCCGTGCCTGCTTGATTTGCCGTCGATGAGCATCTTGCCGCGCTTTTCGCGGTTGAGGCCGCGCAGCAGTGTAAGGAGCGTCGACTTGCCCGCGCCCGACTCGCCCATAAGCGCGATTTTCTCGCCGCGTTTGAAACAGAAATCCGCGCCGCATATCACGTCCTTGCCGTGTCCGTCGGAGTGCGAGAACTTCACGCCCTCGGCCGCGAACTTCTTCCATTTCGCGGGTGCCTTGGCCGGAGCGGGAGCTTCGGCGGCCGCTTCGATGATTTCCGCGTTCCTTAGCGCCGCCTTTTGCGTAATCATGCGGTTATAGGCGCCTGCCATCTCGTAGTTCGCGAAACCTATCTTCTCGAGGTAAAGGTATATCGCGGTCAGCATGCCCAAATCTATCGGCGTTGCGCTATACAAATCGGATAGGACGAAATAAACAACTATGCCCGCGTGCAGGAACATGAACGAAATCGAAAACATCGCCCACTTGATTTGGCCAAGGACGCCCCAGGCCTGTATCGTCGGTTTGCGCGCGGCCTCGACCTTGGCGTCAATCTCGTGCGCCGTGCGTTCGCCCATGCGAAGCGTTATGATGCTTCGGATATTGGATACGAAGTCGAAAAGCGAGGCGGAGACCCGGTTCCTCATCTCGTTTATTTCGCCAAGGCGTTTTTCGATTTTGCGGTCGATGAAGCCTATGATGATATAGAATACGACGGTGGTCGCAAGCGCTATAGACGCCACTTTCCAATTCAAATAGAACAGTCCGGCGATTGAGCCGACGATGCCCGTCGAAACCTCCCAGTAATTCCATTGCCAGTTTATCATCTGCTCGAGCTCGTCCGCGGCGCGCGAAACGCGGTTGATGGACTCGCCGCTGTGGTGGTCGGCATGCCATGAAAGCGGCAGCCTTGTCAGCTTCCTATAGTTGCGCGCGATGTATTGAGCCTTGGCGTAATATCCAAGGCGGACGGCGAAGTGTTCGCTTAGGCGGTATACGGTGTTGAATCCCAAATAAATCCCCACCCATAGGAAGGCGAGGAATACGATGCGGTCAATCGCGGCCGCGCCCTGGTAGTTCTGTATCGTGTTTATGATGGCGCCGAAAAGGAGCGGCTGGAACAGCCAGAGGCCGAAGGAAACTATCATCATAAGCGAAGTAAGGACGGCAAGCGGGCGCCGGCCCTTGGTGTTTTTCCAGTATTGTTTTAAGAGGTAGATTGCTGTGCCCATGGGATTATTCTATGGGGGGGGGAAATTTGTCAAGTGCCACTAAAACTTCCCATTTTGTGCGCTGGCGGCGTCAGCTGTGAAAAATTAAAAAGCACGTATGCTTATATACGCTTTCTTTTTAATTTTATCTTGCTTCCTAGCCATCATCGCAAACTGAGAAGTTTTTCGGAGCAAGCCACCAACGCCGAGCAGGGCGGAAGCGAACAAGTTCGCTGGGAGCTACATTATGCGATTTACTTCTTCTTCGTCCGTTGCGCCAGTTTCGCAAGCGCGAGGTCGAGCGTGATTTCATTCTCGGGCTCGGGCATGTTCGCGAACGTGCGGTTATGCTGGACGTATGGGCCGTATTTTCCGGTTGCGTGATATACCACCGGCGCGTTGTCGGACGGGTGGAGGCCAAGCGTTTTGCCGCGCGGTTTTTCCTTGGCTCCAAGCAACACAGCGTGCGCGTCGGCAAGCGTGGTCGTGAAAATATCCGTCTTGATATTCGCGATCTTATCGCCCTTTTTCACATAGGGGCCATAGCGGCCGGTATGGAGCGTAATCTCGCCTCCGTCATCGTCAACGCCAAGCGATTTCGGAAGTTCGAGGAGGAACAGCGCCTGTTCAAGCGTCAATGAATCCGCAAGCACTCCCTTGGGCAGGCTGGTGCGGACGGGGCCGCGCGGGTCGTCCTTGGCGCCGTCGCCAAGCTGGACATACTCGCCATAAATTCCTTTTTTCAAATACACCGGCGTGCCGTCGGGCGACGAGCCAAGCGTTTGCGCGCCGGCGGATTTTTGTTCGGTATGCGCCTTGCCGTCCTCGTCTATTGTGGGAATTTCCGAGAGGTTGCGAATGTATTTGCAATCGGGATACCTGCTGCAACCGATGAACGCGCCGTATCGCCCAAGCCGGACGTCAAGCCGGCCATCTTCGCATGATGGGCATTTGTGCGGATCGGATCCGTCGGCGTTTGCAGGGAAGAAATGGACGTCCAGGTCGCGGTTGATCGCGGCTATCACATCGGTGTTCGGAAGGTTCAAGCCGGCGTTCGTCGCGTTCGAAAAATCGCCCCAGAAATCGCGCAACACCTTCTTGTATTCGATTTTGCCGTGCGAGATGTTATCCAGCTCCTCCTCCATGAACGCGGTAAATCCGTATTCCACATACTTGGCGAAAAACTTTTCAAGGAAGCTTGATACTATGCGGCCGCGGTCGAGCGCTACGAATTTCTTCTTGTCAAGCTCGGCGTAGCCCCGATCCTGTATCACCGAGAGAATGGACGCATAGGTCGACGGGCGGCCGATGCCTAGCTCCTCCATCTTCTTTACAAGGCTTGCTTCGGAATAGCGAGGCGGAGGTTGCGTGAAATGCTGCTCGGGTTTGATCTCGTTCGGTTTTACGGCGTCGCCCTCGGTCATCGCCGGGAGCATTTTGTTATCGTCGTCGGCGTTGCCGGCCTTGTCGTCCTCGTCCTCCTTATATACCTTCATGAATCCGTCGAAGGCGATTTGCGAGCCGTTGGCGCGGAACATGGATCCCTTGCCGTCGACGATATCGACTGCGACAAGGTTCAATTCCGCGGGCACCATCTGGCACGCGACGGTGCGTTTGAATATAAGCTCGTAGAGTTTGAGCTGGTCGGTTTCGAGTTCCGATTTCAACGCGGCGGGCGGGGCGTCGAAATGGGTCGGTCGAATCGCCTCGTGCGCTTCTTGCGCGTTCTTGGATTTGTTGTCGTAGTGTATGGCGGCCTTGGGAAGATATTTGTCGCCGTATTCGCCCTTGATCATGTCGCGAATCGCGCCCACAGCTTCGGAAGATAAGTTCACAGCGTCGGTTCGCATATATGTAATATGACCGTTTTCGTAAAGGCGTTGTGCGGTCTGCATCGTCTGTTTGGCGGAAAATCCGAGCTTGCGCGAGGCTTCCTGTTGCAACGTAGAGGTCGTAAACGGCGCGACGGGCTTCCTTAGCTGCTTCTTGCGCTCGATCCCAGAGATAGAAAATTCGCGGCCAAGAGCGGCCAAGATCTGCTCGGCGGCGGCCTTCGACCCTATATCGAACTTGTCGAGTTTCTTGCCGTCGAAGGTGAAAAGTTTCGCGGCGAATATTTTGCCCTCGACCGTTTCGAAGACCGCCTCGATCGACCAGTATTCGCGCTTGACGAACGTCTCTATTTCCTTTTCGCGCTCGCAGACAAGGCGCAGAGCGACCGATTGCACGCGGCCGGCGGATTTGGATCCCGGAAGCTTTCTCCAGAGAACCGGCGAGAGCGTAAATCCCACAAGCCAGTCGAGCGAGAGCCTTGCCAGATATGCGCTTATTAAATTATCGTCAAGGCCTCGCGGAGCCTTGATCGCTTCGTTCACGGCCTTCTTCGTGATCTCGTGAAAAACAACGCGGTGCATGGGTTTCTTGTCGCCGATGATTTGCGCGATGTGCCACGATATGCCTTCGCCCTCTCTGTCCGGGTCGGTGGCAAGATATATTTCGTCCGCTTTTTTCGCAGCGGCGATAAGCGGCTTGGTTTTATCGTTGCCGCGGTTGTCCTTGATATTCTCCCATTTTAACGCGAAGTCGTTCGCGGGGTCGACCGAGCCGTCGGAGCGGACAAGGTCGCGCACGTGGCCGATGGAAGCAACTACGGTAAAATCGTTGCCAAGATACTTGCCGATGGTTTTCGACTTGGCGGGGCTTTCTACGATTAGAAGTTTATTCGACATGGGCATAGAGAATGCCTTCGACGACGCGAAATGTCAAGTCGGACTTGAATTAGCTATGCTAATATATAGGGAATTTTCGCCGGGAAGGCCGTCGAAATCGCCCTTGTTCGCGCCGGTCAGCCAGATTTGCGTCGGAAGTTTTTCGATCGCGGCGAAAAGTTGCGCCCTGCGTTTCGTATCAAGGTGCGCCGCCGCTTCGTCAAGCAATATCACGGGATAATCCCCGTTTTCCAGCCGGTTCATCTCGGCATAGGCAAGGACGATCGAAATCGTGGCAAGCTTCTGCTCGCCTGTGGAAGTTTGCGAGCAATCTATATCCTTATCAACGTTGGTTGCGGAAAAGTCCGAGCGGTGCGCGCCTTCGACCGCCGGTTGGGACTGATACTTGAACGCGCCGCGGTTGTGGCGGAGCTCGGCCTTGATTTCCTCCTCGGCGGGGGCGGATTTTTTATAGGCCAGCAGGTTTTCGGCGAAGCCCTCTATATTGATTCTTATATTCGGGAAGTCGGTTTGGCGGGCGGCCATAATTTTATTAATCTTGGCGATGAAATCGATGCGCGAGGCGGCGATTGATACGTTCAGGCTTGCCAGCTCGGCCTCGATACTGTCGAGCCAGGCGGTGTCGGGAGCGGGGCTTTTCAAAACTTTAGCGCGCTGTTTTAGCGCCGAGTTATAATCGGCGAGCAAATCGGAATACCACGGATTGAAATTGCCGATAAGCGAGTCGAGGAAGCGCCTGCGCTCGCTTGAATTTTCCGAGAATAGGCGGTCTTGCAACGGCGTGATCCAAATCACCCTTATCGATTCCACCAGCCCCACCATGTCCGAAGCGGCGCCGTTCACGCGAATCGATTTCGTATTCTCGCCCGTGTTCGCGACTCCTATCTCGTGTCCATTCGCATGCGCGAATACCGTCCAGGGCTTGTGATTTTCCCCGTCGATTTTGCCAAGTTCCTTCGTGCCGGTTTTGCGAAGGGGGCCGGTGGGAGAGAGCATGGAAATCGCCTCGAGCACGTTCGTCTTGCCTGCTCCGTTCTCGCCGGTCAAGATAATATTCTTGGCTGTGGCGATCGTTAAATCCAACTTGGAATACGAGCGGAAATCGGAGAGTATCAGGCGGTCAATTCGCATTCAAGTTTTTCCCGAAACGCACGCGCTTGATCGATTTCGCAAGGCCGTTCGGAAGCACTTCGACAAGCGTGCCGTTCAGCGTCGGATCTCCTTCGGCGGGACGGAGCGGCTCCTTGGGCATGTTCATGAAGCGCCTCATCGATACGCCCTTGTCCATGCCGATCGAGGAATCGAAGTCGCCGCACATGCCCGCGTCGGTTTGGAATGCGGTGCCGGCGGGCAATATCCTTTCGTCGCATGTCGGGATATGCGTGTGGGATCCGATAAGCGCGGTGATTTTGCCGTCAAGAAAGTTGGCGAGCGAGACCTTCTCGCTTGTCGTTTCGGCGTGGAAGTCCACGAATATAGCGTCGACGTTTTTGCCGAGTTTATAATCTTTCAATATTTCCTGAACCGTTTCGAACGGGTTGTCGATTTTGTCGCGGTGCATGAAAAGCGTGCCCAAGAGGCTTATCACAAGGAGCTTTTTTTTGCCGACCTTTATGACGCTCGCCCCGCTGCCTTCGGGAAATTTGTGCCAGTTGGCGGGGCGGACAAGGCGAGGCTCGGCCTTGATAAACTCGCGCAGGTTTTCGTGATCCCAGGTATGGTCGCCGATTGTCAACACGTCGATTTTCTTTAGCATGTCGGCGGCTACTTTCGGCGTAAGGCCGTATCCGTGCGCGGCGTTATCCGCGTCGACGATCACAACGTCGGCGGCGGTTTGCCCCTTGATATGCGCCATTTGTTCCAAAAGCGCCGTGCGAGAGCGCCTTCCCATAACATCGCCGAAAAATAGTATCTTCATGATTGAATAATAACTTGCGCGACCCGATTTTACAAGGATTTAGTTTGACAAGGCCGCCCGGGAAATGGTAAAATATCTTATATGAAAAAGGAGTTCAAAATGGAATCCGAAAATAAATACAAGGACGCTTCGCCTGCTCCTTGGGTTCAAAATACATTAAGGGACCGCGTCAAGACGGTCGAGCTTATGGGCAAATACGGGCCCTTTATCGACGAGCTGGCCGTTGCTTTGGAAGGTTTGGCGGCATATTCTCCGAAAGAGGTTTTCAAAGAAGTGGCCGATATGACTCAAAACGCGTTCAGCGATAAAGACTGGAATCGCCTTTTTACCATTGCCCAGACGAAGAACGACGACCCCGCGACTTTCGCAAAGCTTGAAGAGGAGGCGGAGGCCAAGCTGCCGCCCACAATGAAGTCCATGCGCAAAAAGCACCATGAAGATCAGGGCATTGCCAGGGCCGCCGACGCGCTTATTCTTGATATTCACAACAAAGAGCAGGCGGGCGCCGAGAAGCGCGAGGTTTCCTTCCGCAAGGGCCACGGGTTTAAGTTCAAGGGAAAATACGAACACAAGGGCTCCGAACCCATAAGCAGTTATGGCAGGGAAGTGGTCTCGAGCCGCGCCGCCGCGATTGCCCTTATGGACAGGTATGAAGACCTTGTGAACAAGATGGTCATCGGCCTTGTCGAGAACGAAGGTGTCAAACCCATCGATGTCTTCGGCAAGATCACATTGAATACAGATTACCACATAAGCGACGACGACGCAAAACTTATAATCAAAATAGCCTCGTTGAAGAATCTAGAGCCCGAGATATTCGATAAGCTTAAAAAAGAAGTGTCGATGAAGCGTATGTTCGACGAGATGGCGATCGAGAAGCATAGGAAGTCGCAATCGGGAAGGATATGAAAATGAGTCCGAAAAAAACGCATAATTCCGAAAAACTTTCGCCGCAAATGAGAGACGTTTACAATAACCGAGAAAGAGTTTTGAAGCTTTTGGAGCATGATAACCTTATAAACGATTTGGGTATAATCTTCGATGCGGGAATTACCGATAGAGCCGAAGATTACGAAGCAGCCATGGAGCATGCGAAAAAATATTTCGACAATTTCGATGTAGAGCTTTTGAAAGCGATAGCCAAGGTTAGGAAAGAGGAGCCCCTGAAATTCGCGCAATTCATGATAGAGGCGGGGCGGCTGCATGTCGCGGACGAGGCCCTGCTTGAAAAAAGCAAGAAGGCGCGGGAGGCGAAAGCCCCGGGGGACAATCCGGGTTGGACGCTTTTGTGGCGCGAAATCGCCGAGAAAAAACACCTTGAGAACAACAAAGGTTCCAAGGCCAAAGAGAATGAAATAAAAAACTTGCAGGAAATAGCGCGCAAAAGGCATAATGAATCGCAGAGCAAGGGGTAGCCCTGCGAGCTGGCTTGCCCACGAGCATCGCCTCACAAACGCCAACTGCTCTTGGCGTTTTGGGGCAAGATTCTATATGAGATTCAAAAAAAGGGGGGCGCCTTCGGCGTAGCTATAAATCCCTCCTGCAAAGCTTGCGCTGTCCTGCGTCCAGCTCTTCGCAGGAGGGATTTGGGTTAT